>JBAQHA010000334.1:0-8152 GCA_049288075.1 Oricola sp. | reverse complement strand
GCAGTGCCGTGATCAGCAGCACGCCGACGATCTTCATGGCGATGGCGACGACGACCGCCAGCAGCAACATGAAGACGAGGTTGGCACGGGCCGGCCGCATGCCTTCGGCGTCGGCAAGCTCCGGATTGACGGTGGCGGCGAACAGCGATTTCCAGATCAGCGCGAGCACGACGAGCACTCCCGCGCCGCCGGCATAGATGAGGGCGATATCGGATTTCGAAACCGCAAGGATGTCGCCGAACAGCAGGCCCATCAGGTCAATGCGAACCCATGTCATGAAGGCGAGTGCGACGAGGCCGAGCGCGAGCGCCGAATGCGACAGCAGCCCGAGCAGCGCATCGGCCGACAGGCCGGCGCGGCCCTGCAGCCACAAGAGACAGAGCGCGACGACGACGGAGACGGAGAAGACGGCGAGCATGATGTCGATCTGAAGCAGGAAGGCGATGGCGACGCCGAGAAGCGCCGCATGCGACAGCGTGTCCCCGAAATAGGCGAGCCTGCGCCAGACGATGAAGCAGCCGAGCGGTCCGGTCACCAGCGCGACGCCGGCGCCGGCGACAAGGGCGCGCAGGAAGAAGTCATCGAGCATCGGACTTCCCCCCTTCGCCGCCGTGCGCTCCGTGGCCGTGATCATGATCGTGTTCGTGATGGTGGCCGTCGTCGGGATGACAATGCGCGGTGACCGTGCCGTCCTCGTGACGGACCCGGCCGTCGGGCAGATGGGTGTGGTCGTGGTGGTGTCGGTAGACCGCCAGTTGCGCCGCGCCGCGCGCGCCGAACAGCTTTCGGTACTCCGCGCTTTCGGCGACGGCCCGCGGCGTGCCGTGGCAGCAGACGTGACCGTTCAGGCAGATGACGCGGTCGGTCGCCGCCATGACGACATGCAGGTCGTGCGAGATCAGCAGGATACCGCAGTGCAGCCCGTCGCGGATGCTGGCGATCAGTTCGTAGAGCGAAATCTCGCCAGTGAAATCGACGCCCTGAACCGGCTCGTCGAGGACGAGGAGGTCGGGCTTTCGGGCGATGGCGCGGGCCAGCAGGGCACGCTGGAACTCGCCGCCGGACAGGTTGCGCACCTCGGCCTTCGCCAGATGGGATACCCCCGTGGAGGCAAGCGCGGCGTCCTTTTCGGCCCGGGTCAGCGGATTGGTCAGCGTCATGAAGCGATCGACGGTGAGCGGCATGGTCCAGTCGACGGCGACTTTCTGCGGCACGTATCCGACGCGCAGGCCCGGCGCCCGGCGCGCGGTGCCCTCGCTCGGCGCCACGATACCCAGCGCCATGCGCGCCGTCGTCGACTTGCCGGAGCCGTTCGGCCCGATCAGCGTGACGATCTCGCCGCGCGACACGTCGAGATCGACATCGCGCACCAGCCAGCGGCCGGCGCGCTCGACGCCCGCCTGTTCCAGCCGCACCAGCGATTGCGGTGATTGCAGCAATATCCGTTCCTTCCTGCGAATCGTTCGCCGCCTCTTGACGGTGGCGGCATGTGCACGTTATCAGATAACGAGATGTAATGATATAACATCACATTTCCGTCAACGCCATTGACTCCAGGTGCACGATGAAACTTTCCCGGAAACTCTCCCGCACTCTCCTGCTCGCCACATGCGTGCTTGTCCCTGCCCTTTCCTCCGCCCGTGCAGACGTGAAGGTCCTCGCCTCGATCAAGCCGGTTCATTCGCTCGTCGCCGCCGTCATGCAGGGCGCGGGCGAACCGGGGCTGATCGTCGAAGGCGCCGCGTCGCCGCATACCTACAGCCTGAAGCCGTCGCAAGCCGCCGCCATGCAGGATGCCGACGTGGTGTTCTGGATCGGCGAGGCGCTGGAAGCCTTTCTGCAGAAGCCGATCGAGACAATCGGAAGCGGCATCAAGGCGGACGAACTGATCGAAGCGCCCGGGCTGGAAACCCTCGGTTTCCGTGAAGGCGGCGCTTTCGAGCCGCACATGGACGACGGCGAGGAAGAAGACGCACACGAGGACGGACACGATCACGCCGACATCGATCCTCATGTCTGGCTCGATCCGCAAAACACCAAGGCGCTTACCGCCGAAATCGCGCGGGCGCTCGGCGAAGCCGACCCGGCCAACGCAGCGCTCTATACGGCCAATTCCGCCGCCCTCGACGACAAGCTCGATGCACTGACCGCGGAAATCGCCTCCGAACTGGCGCCGGCCGCCGGCAAGGGGTTCATCGTCTTCCATGACGGCTACCAGTATTTCGAACACCGGTTCGGCCTCACGGCGGCCGGGTCGATCACCGTGACGCCGGACCTGATGCCGGGCGCGGAGCGGCTGACGGAAATCCGGGCCAAGGTGAAGGAACTCGGCGCCACATGCGTCTTCTCCGAGCCACAATTCGAATCGAAGCTGATCAATCTCGTGACCGAAGGCACGGACGCCCGCCCGGCGGTGCTCGATCCTCTGGGCGCGGCGATCGAGCCGGGGCCGGAGCTCTATTTCACGTTGATGCGGACGATGGCGAAATCGGTCTCGTCATGCCTCTCCGGGTCGATGTGAGACGGGCGCCGCGACGCGTGGATAACTTCGATATGGTATTGATATGCGTCAACGCAACTCGGTAAACAAATACTTACTATATTAGGACTTGGCGCTAGGCGATCAGGCGGAGTGTGTATGGCGGACAGGATTGTCCCGCAGGATGTGGAAATCGGCGAGCGAATGCTCGGCGGCATTCTTGCCATACCCGAAAATGCCCATGGGCTGGTCATCTTCGCCCATGGCAGCGGTTCGAGCCGGTTCAGCCCCCGCAACACCTTCGTCGCCGAATCACTCCAGTTGCGCGGCTTCGCAACTCTGCTGTTCGACCTCCTGAGCGAGCAAGAGGCGATCAACCGGCGCAACGTCTTCGACATCCCCATGCTGGGCAGCAGGGTCGTGGAGGCCGTCACATGGGCGCGAGGCAATCCGCAGACATCGGCGCTTCCGATCGCCCTGTTCGGCGCGTCGACCGGGGCGGCCGCGGCGCTCGTGGCGGCGGCCGATCTTCCGTCCGACATCAAGGCCGTCATATCGCGCGGCGGACGCCCCGACCTTGCCGGCAAGGCATTGTTTCGCGTCGAGGCGCCGACATTGCTGATCGTCGGCGGGCACGACTACGAGGTGATCGAACTCAACCGCGAGGCGCGGGCGATGATGCGTTGCGAGACCCGTCTGGCAATCGTGCCGGGCGCGACGCACCTGTTCGAGGAAGCGGGCACACTGGAGCAGGTCATCGAACTTGCCGGCGAGTGGCTCGACGACCACCTTCAGGCCGGCTGACGCTATTTCGCCGGCACGCCGCCATCCTGCAGTTTTCTCGCGACACCGGCAGCGCATTTGAGCAGCGCGTCGATGACGGGTGTGCGCGGCTCGCGCTCGGCGGCCACCGCCCCGATCATCTGGGTGGCGTTGGGTTCGGTCAGCGGGATCGACCGGATGGCGCCCGAGGGCGCGAAGATGCTGGCGACCTTTTCCGGCAGGATGCCCGCCCAGGGTCCGGCCAGCACATGCGAGACGATGGCGATCATCGAGTCCGATTCCAGCACCGGTTTCGCCGTCACGCCGGCCTCGGCGAGGTAGTGGTTGACGATGCGGCGGTTCTGCATGTCGGGCGTCAACAGGCAGAGCGGCGAAGTGGCGGCCTCCGCCCAGGTCACCGACTTGCGGCCGGCAAACAGCTTCGGATCGGCGGTCACGAAAACATAGCGTTCGGAATAGAGCGGCACGACGGCGACGCGGCCAAGCGGCTCGTTGGCCAGGTAGGTGACGCCGACATCGGCCTCGAGATTGTCGATCAGTTCGAGGACCTCGATGGAAGTGCGCGACAGTACGACGAAGCTGACTTTCGGATGCAATGCCTGGAAGGCGAGCGTCAGCTCGCGCACCATCGGCAGCGCCGTCGGGATGGCGGCGATGCGCACCCGGCCGGTCAACCCGTGCTTGGCCATCTGGATTTCCATGCGCATCGAGCGCGTGTCGCCGACGATGCGGCGCGCCCATTCGAGCACGCGCTCGCCTTCCGCCGTCAGGCCCTGGAAGCGCGAGCCGCGCTGCACCAACATGACGCCGAGCTGGTCTTCCAGTTGCTTGATGGAGGTCGACAGGGTCGGCTGGCTGACATTGCAGGCCTCGGCCGCCTTGCCGAAATGCTTTTCGCGGGCAAGCGCCAGGAAGAGTTCCAGCTTGTCGATCATGGCCTGGCCGGCCGGCCGGCGGCCTGTCGTGTCGTATTCATCGCTTTTCCATCCGGATGTGCGCCGATGCCGGCGTTCTAGAGCGTTTCGGTCCGGAAGGGAAACAACGTAACGATCGATGAAACGGAGGAATGGTGCCCGGGGGCGGATTTGAACCACCGACACGCGGATTTTCAATCCGCTGCTCTACCCCTGAGCTACCCGGGCAAACGCTTCACATCATATTGCGAAAGCGCCTTCCGGGGCGGCGCCGCCGGAAAGTGGGCGGTTTATAGCATGTGATTTCCGCCTGTCCAGCGCCAATTTCCCGATTTCAAAGGCAGGCGGTCTGGCCCGAATCAGGTCTTGTTCGGCGACAGTTCCGGCCTGGCCGGCTCGTTCATCTCCTTGTCGAATTCCTCGACGATTCCGAGGAAGCGGCGGAAGAACTTCTCCATGTTGTCGAGGCCGCGATTGAACTCCTCCTCGTTGGGGACGGCGACCGTGCGGCCGACGCGCTCCTCGATCGCGGAGACGCGTTCCTCCAGCCGGTCGAGTGCGTCCTGGAAGGCGGCGCGCTCGTCGGCGGCGAGCTTGCAGACGATCTGGCCGCTGCGCTCCGTACAGATCGACATCTCGCCGGTCTCGGTGTCCATGCGGATGAAGCCTTCGGCCGTCTTTTCCATCACGTAGCGGCCGGTTTCGGCGCCGGCGGGGATGGCGGCGGCCATGGAAAGGCCAATCGCGGCGGCGCCCGCCAGTATTTCGCGGCTGATCGTTTTCATGCTGTCTGACCCTTTCGCCTTCACATGCGTCCCTGCGCGGCTTCTAGCATCGAATGCGGCGAGAAATGCGACGGGCTCCAAGAATTCTGTCCGTTTTTCCGGCTTGACCCTTCCCCGGCGGCCGCAGCGGGACTATGCAGCCGGCATGGACCGGATCATCTACAAGATAGCCCCGAAGGCGCTGTGGGCGGAAGCCGAGAAGCAGGGCGTGTTCGCAGGCGCCCCGGTCGACCTTGCCGATGGCTTCATCCATTTCTCGACCGCCGCCCAGGTGAAGGAAACGGCCGCACGGCATTTCGCCGGCCAGGCGGACCTGCTGCTGATCGCCATCGACGCGGCGAAGCTGGGCGACAAGCTCAAATACGAGCCGTCGCGCGGCGGCGACCTGTTTCCGCATCTCTACGCGCCGCTGGATCCGTCCGCGGTGGTGTGGGTGAAGGAAATGCCGCTCGGGCCTGATGGCCGACACGCATTCCCGGAGCTGCCGTCATGACACCGGGCGGCTTGTGGGAATGCGCCGGACAATGGCTCGCCTTCCGCCTCGAGCCGGAGACCGCGCATCGCATGGCGATCGCCGGCCTGAAGAGCGGCCTGTCGCCGGTTCGCGCGGCAAGACCCGATCCGCGGCTGAACGTATTGACGGCGGGGCTGGCATTTCCCAATCCGCTCGGCATGGCCGCCGGTTTCGACAAGGACGCCGAAGTGCCGGACGAACTGATCGGCACCGGTTTCGGCTTCGCGGAAGTCGGAACCACGACGCCGAAACCTCAGCCCGGCAATCCGCGCCCGCGCGTCTTCCGGCTGCCGAAGGACCACGCGGTGATCAATCGGCTCGGCTTCAACAACCAGGGCCATGACGCGGCCTTCGACCGGCTGGTGGCGCGGCGCGGGCGCGGCATCGTCGGCGTCAATATCGGCGCCAACAAGGATTCCGGGGACCGGATCGCCGACTACGTGACCGGGCTGACGCGGTTCTACACGCTGGCCAGCTATTTCACGATCAACATCTCCTCGCCGAACACGCCGGGCCTGCGCGACCTGCAGGGCCGTGAACAGCTCGCCGAATTGCTGGGCAGGATCGCCGACGCGCGGCAGGCGGAGATCGAGACGCACAAGCGCGCCGTGCCGGTGTTGCTGAAGATCGCTCCCGACATCACCGAGGAAGGGCTCGACGATATCGTCGCGGAAGTTCTCGACAAGAAGCTCGACGGGATGATCGTCTCCAACACCACGCTTTCGCGGACCGGCATCGCCGCCGATCCGGGCGAAGCCGGGGGACTGTCCGGCCGGCCGCTGTTCGAGCGCTCGACCATCGTGCTCGCCAAGGCGCGCGAACGCATCGGCCCGGACCTGACGCTGATCGGCGTCGGCGGGGTGGACTCTGCCGAGACCGCGCTGGCCAAGATCGAGGCGGGCGCGGACCTCGTGCAGCTCTATACGGGCATGATCTATCGCGGGCCGGGGATTGCGAACGAGATCAATCGCGGTCTGGGGAAGCTGCTCGACGACAGGAAGGCTGCGTCGATCTCGGCGCTGCGCGGCACCCGGCGGAAGGAATGGGCGGCGAAGCCGATTCCGGGGTGATTGGCGGCGCGGACCGGCAGGTTCGCGGGAAACGGCACGGGATAGCGGACGCGGGCTTGGTGTTCGGATGAGCTGACTCAACAATCGCTGCCCAAAGCACGCACAACATGATACTCGGCGACTTTCAGAGACAGTGACCATGACGTTGAGTGCCGACTCAAACCCCATATCCCCGTTCGCCGCCATACATCCGGCCCTCGCCCTTGCCCTGGCGGAGAAAGGCTACAGTCAGCTGACTCCGGTTCAATTGGCGATGACGAACGAGGATCACGGCGAAGCCGACCTGCTGGTCTCGGCGCAGACCGGCTCGGGCAAAACCGTCGCCTTCGGCATTGCAATCGCGTCGACACTGCTTGGAAGCGGCGAACGCTTTGAAGCGGCTGCCGCGCCGCTGGGCCTGATCATCGCCCCGACGCGCGAGCTTGCCATCCAGGTCCAGCGGGAACTCGATTGGCTCTACGCGGCAGCGCAGATCAGGATCGCGACCTGCGTGGGCGGCATGGACATGCGCACCGAACGCCGAGCGCTCGAACGTGGCGCCCATCTCGTCGTCGGCACGCCAGGACGCCTGCGCGACCACATCACGCGGGGAGCGCTGGATCTGAGCGCCGTTCGCGCGGTGGTGCTCGACGAAGCCGACGAGATGCTGGACCTTGGTTTTCGCGACGATCTGGAATTCATCCTCGGCGCGGCGCCGCAGGAGCGCCGGACGCTGCTGTTTTCGGCGACTGTACGGCGCGGCATCGCCGAACTGGCAAGGACGGTGCAGACGGATGCGGTGCGTGTCGAGACGACCGCGTCCACCGAACAGCATGCCGACATCGAATACCAGCTGATGCTGGTGCGGCGCGACGAGCGGGAACACGCCATCATCAACACGCTGCTGGATTCCGACTCGACCAGCGCGCTGGTGTTCTGCCACACCCGTGAAGCGGTTCGCCATCTCACGGCGCGCCTCGCCAATCGCGGCTTCTCGGTGGTTTCGCTTTCGGGTGAGATGGCGCAGTCGGAGCGGTCGAATGCGCTGCAATCCATGCGCGACGGGCGCAGCCACGTCTGCGTGGCGACCGACGTCGCGGCGCGCGGCATCGATCTTCCGAACCTCGACCTCGTGGTCCACGCCGACGTGCCGAGCAACCCCGAGACCCTGCTGCATCGTTCCGGGCGGACCGGCCGCGCCGGTCGAAAGGGCGTCTGCGTGCTCGTCGTCCCGGAAAACAGGCGCGGCGCGGCGCAGCGCGTCCTCGCACTGGCGAAGCTGACGGCGACCGTGCGCGCGGCGCCCGGCATCGCCGAGATCGAGGCGCGCTACCGCCGGCGGATCCTCGACGCCGCCGCCACAGCCGCGCCGCCTGACGGACCGGAGGCGGATTTCGTGGCCGAGTTGCTGGAGCGAGCGGGACCGCAGCGCATCGCGGCGGCTTTCCTTCGCCAGCAACTGGCCGCACATCCCGTTCCCGAGGACCTCTCGCCGCTTCCCGCCGAGGCGTTGCAGGACAAGCGTTCCAAACGCGACCTCCGGTTCGAAGGGGACCACGCACCGATGCGCGAGCCGCGCCCTGACATGCAGGGCGGGGTCTGGTTCACGATCTCGCTCGGGCGCAAGC
>JBAQHA010000333.1:0-4291 GCA_049288075.1 Oricola sp. | reverse complement strand
GTGTTCCAGTTCTTCACGCGCGCCAATGACGGCATGACGACCATCGCCGACCTCAAGGGCAAGAAGGTGGTGACCGAATTCCGCGCCATCGCCGGCTTCGATTCCGTGATCGCGGCGACGCTGGGTTCGGCCAACCTGACCGCCGCCGACGTGGACGCCCAGACGGTGGCGGGCATCGTCGACGCCATCGGCGCGGTGCGGGACGGTCGCATCGACGCGACCATGGTCGCGCTTGGCATTCCGCCACTGCGCGAGGCCGACGCCGCCATTCCGGGCGGTATCCGCGTCCTGACGCTGGGCGACAATCACGACGCGGTGACCGATGTGGTAGGCCTGCAGGTGGCCGAAGTCGCGCCGTCGCCGGCACAGGTCGGCATCGACAAGCCGATCGAGGCCGTCTCCTTCAACACCTTCGTCAATGTCGGCGCGGGCATGTCGGACGACGATGCCTACGAACTGACCAAGGTTGTGCACGAGAACTGGGCCAAGGTGCAGGAGGCGTTGCCGGCGCTGCGCGGCATGAAGTCCGAGTGGATGGTTCCCCAGAAGCTTTCGCATCCCTTCCATCCTGGCGCGATCCGCTATTTCAAGGAACAGGGCATGTGGTCCGAGGACCTGCAGGCACAGCAGGACGCGCTGCTGGCGATGTAACGGCAAGCCCCGCGGTCTCCGGCGTTGTCCGGAGGCCGCGGCCAGCAGGGCGCGACGCCCGCTCTTCTCGCAAGACCGACCAGGAAGCCATGAGCACCGTCTCCGATACACAGACAGAACCCAGTGAAGCGGCCGTCGCGCCGATGTCGGCGCCTGTCGCGTTCATCTATCGCGCCTATTGCGCGTTCCTGTTCATCGGCGGCATCGCCTGGATTCTCAACATTCCCGATCGGCTCGGAATCTCGCTGATCCAGTACGAGTGGATGGCTCCCTATCTCGGTGTCGCGGTCGCGGCCGTGCACCTCCGTTTCCCGTATTTCCGGCGCGCCGGCCTGATCGAGGTCGCCATCGGCGTCGCGGGCATCGCCGCGTGGATATGGGCGGCGGCAAACACCGAGAGCTGGATGTTCTCGCTGACCGGAAACTCTCCCGACAAGATCGTCCCCGGCGCCATCGCCATCCTGACCATGATGGAAGGGCTGCGGAAAAGCTGCGGCATTTCGATCACCCTGCTGGTCTGGACCCTGATCGCCTACGGGCTGTTCGGCCACAACCTGCCGCAGCCGCTTCAGGCCAACTATACGTCGCCCAAGGCGATGATCATGTATCTCTATACGGACGTGAACGCCGTGGTCGGGATCATCATGACGATCGTGGCGACGCTCGTGCTGGCGTTCATGGTGTTCGGACGCATGCTGGAGGTGTCCGGCGCCACCGCCTTCTTCACCGACATCTGCCTGGCGTTGATGGGCCACCGCCGCGGCGGGCCGGCAAAGGTCGCGGTTATCGCCTCGGGCCTGTTCGGCTCGGTGTCGTCCTCGCCGGTGGGCAATATCGTCTCGACCGGCGTGGTGACGATCCCGCTGATGCGGCGAATCGGATTCCGGGCCCACCAGGCGGCGGCCATCGAGGCGGTGGCTTCGACCGGAGGGCAGATCGCTCCCCCCGTGATGGGCGCGACGGCGTTCCTCATGGCAGAGTTCCTGCAGATTTCCTATGTCGACGTGGTCCTGGCCGCCCTGCTGCCGGCGATATTCTATTATGTGTGCCTCTATTTCCAGGTGGATGCGCTGGCGCGCCGCCAGGGGGCGGAGGGTTTGCCGCGTTCCGAACTTCCGAACGCCGGCGCGACGCTGCGCAAGGGATGGATATTTATCCTGCCGCTGGCCTGGCTGATCTATCTTCTGTTCTGGCGCGGCAGCCAGCCGGCCTTCGCGGCGCTCGGCTCGGCAGCGGTGCTGCTGGCTCTGGCTCTGGCGAAGGGGCATTTTCTCAAGCTGGACGAGTGGAAGCGGCTCGTGTTCGACGGCATGGACGGCATGCTTCCGATCCTGATGATCGCCGGCGGCGCAGGCGTCGTGGTCGGCATCATGAATCTGAGCGGGCTGGCGCAATCGCTGTCCTTCATCCTGACGCAGACCGGCGCCAATCTCGGCCTTCTCGCCGTGCTCGCCCTGACGGCGGTGCTGTCGGTCATCCTGGGGATGGGCATGCCGTCAACCGCGATCTACGTGGTACTGGCGACCGTGCTCGGGCCGACGCTGACCGGCATGGGCGTGACGCCGATGGCGGCGCACCTGTTCATCTTCTATTTCGGCGTCCTGTCGTTCCTGACGCCGCCGGTCGCCGTCTCCAGCTATGTCGCCGCCGGCCTGGCGGGCGCGGGCATGTGGCAGACGGGCTGGCTCGGTTTGCGCTATTCGGCCGTCGCCTACCTGCTTCCCTTCCTGTGGTGTTATGAGCCCGCGCTCCTGCTCGACGGGAGCTGGCTTGCCATTTGCATCGCGTCCGCCAGCGTGCTGGCCGCTGTCGCAATCTTCTCCAATCTCGACCGCTTCGCCCTTCCGGGATTGCCTGCCGGGCGAATGGTCAACATGGTTCTGGCGACGGCGGTCAGCATCCTTGTCGCGATCTCGCCAACGCTGTTCGGCGCGGTTTCCCCCATGGCGATCGCGATCACCGCCGCCGGGATGGCGCTGGCCTTCTTTCCGCGCGACACGCTGCGGCGGCGCGCCGCCGGCTGAGCGGCGCGGCCTTTCCCCAAATCTGGTCCGAAAGGGAGATCCGCCCGTCGAGCACGGGCTGACGGCGCCGCGATGACGAGACAGTCGCGGTTGTCGAAATCGCCTTGACAATGCGCGTCTTTCTACATTCTATAGAATATAGAGAAACGCTTCACGACGAAGGAGGAGGAAATCGTGATAAGTTTGAACATCAGAAAACTGACGAAGCGCCGGAGCGTGCTCGCCGGAATGGCCGGATCTCTGGTCCTGGCGGCGGCGCCGCTGGTTTCCGCGCAAGCGCAGGACGGTCTGGGAACCGCCGACAGCCCGGTGGAAGTCCGGATCATGGCAAACGAGGCCTTCGCCAACACCTGGCAGACCCTGCTGGTTCCGGAATTCAACAAGGCCTATCCCAATGTGAAGGTCATCTTCGACGGCGTGCCCTATACCGAGCTGCTGGCCAAGATGATGCTGGATTCGACCAGCCCGGATCCGGAATACGACGTGCTTCTCGTCGATGATCCGTGGGTTCCGCAGCTGGCCGAGATCGGCGCGCTGATGGACCTGAAAGGCGACAAGGTGGCCGCTCTCACCGACAAGGATTACGATTGGGACGACTTCAACGCCGCCCCGCTCGCCGCCGGCGAATGGAACGGCGTCCAATACGCCGTTCCGGTCCGCTCGAACATGCTGCTCCGCTTCTACAACCGGACGCTCTACGAGAAAGCCGGGTTGCCGGAGCCCACGCCCGACCAGACCTGGGACCAGTTTTTCGCCGACGCCGAGAAGCTGGTGCGCGACTCCGACAATGACGGCAAGGCCGACGTCTGGGCGATCGACACCTACTTCGTTCGCGAGCCGCTGACACCGACGATCTGGCAGTCGATCCTCAATGCGAATGGCGGCAGCCTGCTCGACGAGTCCGGCGCGCCGGCGTTCGCCAACGAGACCGGCGCCGCTTCGCTGGCTATCCACAAGCGCCTGCTCGATTATGCGCCGCCCGGCGCGCTCGGCCACGGTTTCTCGGAGTCGCTGCAGGCGTTCCGCCAGGGCCTCGTCGCCAACATGTTCAACTGGGGTAGCGTTTACAAATCGACGGCCGTCGATCCGAAGTCGACGACGCTGAAGGTCGAGGAAGTCGGCATCCAGGTTCTGCCGGTCGGCAGCGCCCAGGCGGGCGCCCATCGCGGCATCTGGATCGCCGGCATCTCCAGCAAGACCGACAAGGTCGAGGCGTCCTGGGCCTTCCTGCAGTGGCTGACATCGAAGCAGGGCGAAAGCATCAACGCCTCGCTGGTCGGCTCTTTCCCGGCGCGCAAATCCACGCTCACCGGCGAGCCAGCGGAGCCGTGGCTCGGCCCGGTCTACGCGACGCTGCAGAATGCCTACGAGGTTGCCGCGAAGGGCAAGATGTGGCGCATCCGCAGCGCCAAATCCGACGCGGCGCAACAGATACTGGCAGACGAGATCGCGCGCGGTCTTGCCGGTCAGGCCAGCGCCGAAGAGGCGTTGAACATAGCCGCCGAAAAAATCGAAAAAGCATTGAAATAGGCAGCCGCTGTGAAACTCGGCATGGGCGCCCGGCGCGTCCATGCCGCATCCGGGCGAAGACGCATCCGGAGATCCGCGATCAATAC
>JBAQHA010000332.1:0-3132 GCA_049288075.1 Oricola sp. | reverse complement strand
GTCCGGCGCCGCGACCCGCGTGCCGTCACTGCCCGCGGCGCCGTTCCCTGGATCGGCGTCGTCGGCCGGTTCGATATCGTCGCACAGCGGCGGCACTTTCAGTGCGAAGGCGTAGACGGGCACATAGGTGCCCCGCGGAATCGTGATGCGGAGGGGCGCGTCGGCGCCCTCTCCGGAATAGTAGGTCTCGAGGAGATCGCGAAGCCGGCCGGCCTGCACGCGCACGACCGCATCCGTCGAGGGATCGAAATTGTCTTCGCGATCGAAGACGTCGAGCGCGATCGCAAATCCCTTCAGGCGGTCGGATTCGCCTTCGAGGTCCCTTTCGACAATGTATTTCAACAGGTCGCGCGACCGTTCCGATCGCGAGAATGTCTCGCTCTGGAGGACCGTGCCGAGCGCTTGCCTGATGTCGGCCGGGTTGACCCGCCTTGTCCCCGTTGCGTCCCCCAAAACCACAGATCCCCAGCCCCGTCCGGAATACGTACCGCTACGTCAGTCGGCCGGGCGCACTTTACGGTCGAGAGCCATCCGCTGCAATGGCGAACCTGTCCCTATTGCGCTATCTTGCGATTTACGGCAGCAATAATCGCATCGAGCGACGCCGCGACGATGTTCTTGTTGATCGCCGCGCCGAATACACGTTCCCCGTCGAAGTCTATTTCCATGTAACAGATCGCCGCCGCGTCGGACCCGCGCTGCAGCGAATGCTCCGAGTAATCGAGCACCGAGATGCTGCGGCCGAGATGCCGCGAAAGCGCGTCGAGGAACCCGTCGACCGGGCCCGTTCCGCGTCCCTGGATCGTCACCTGCTCGTTGCCGTCGATGATGGTCGCCTCGACCGTCCGCGTCTCGCTGCTGTCGGCGTCGGCGGCGCTCCGGTGGTTGAGGAACCGCAGCCGGCGGTTGGGAATGTCCACATAGGTGGCGACGAATTCCCCGTAGATGCGCTCCGACGACAGTTCCTTGCCTTCCCGGTCGGTGATCTTCTGGATCACGTCGCGGAATTCCACCTGCAGGTTGCGCGGCAGGTGGAGGCCATGATCGGCTTCCAGGATATAGGCGATGCCGCCCTTGCCCGATTGCGAGTTGATGCGGATGATCGCCTCGTAGCTGCGGCCGACATCGGCCGGGTCGATCGGCAGGTAGGGAACCTCCCACAGCGGCGACGCCGCCTCCTTGATCGCCTTCATGCCCTTGTTGATCGCGTCCTGGTGCGACCCGGAAAACGCCGTGTAGACCAGTTCGCCGACATAGGGGTGGCGTTCCGGTATCGCCAGCTGGTTGCAATGCTCGTAGACGTCGCGGATACGGTTGATGTCGTGAATGTCCAGTTGCGGGTCGAGCCCCTGCGTGAACATGTTGAGCGCCAGCGTCACCACGTCGACATTGCCGGTGCGCTCGCCGTTTCCGAACAGCGTGCCCTCGACGCGGTCGGCGCCGGCCATCAGCCCCAGTTCGGTCGCCGCGATGCCGGTGCCCCGGTCGTTGTGCGGATGCAGCGAGATGATCAGGTTCTCGCGGTTGTCGAGATTGCGGCACATCCACTCGATCTGGTCGGCATAGATGTTCGGCGTCGACATCTCCACCGTCGCCGGCAGGTTGATGATCAGCTTGTTGTCCGGCGTCGGCTTCACGATCTCGGCGACCGCGTTGCAGATCTCCAGCGCCACCTCCAGTTCGGTGCCGGTGAAGCTCTCCGGCGAATATTCGAACCGGTATCCGCCGCCCGCCTTCGCCGCCATGTCGGTGATCATCTTGGCCGCGTCCGTGGCGATCTGCCTGACCCCGGCGACGTCCTTGCGGAACACCACGCGGCGCTGCAATTCGCTCGTGGAATTGTAGAAATGGATGATCGGGCTCTTCGCGCCTTCCAGCGCCTCGAAGGTCCGCGTGATCAGTTCCGGCCGGCACTGCACCAGCACCTGCAGCGACACGTCGTCGGGCACGCCGCCCTCTTCCACGCACCAGCGCGCGAAGTCGAAATCGGTCTGCGAGGCCGACGGGAAGCCGATCTCGATTTCCTTGAAGCCCATGTCGAGCAGCAGCCGGAACATCCGCGTCTTGCGCTCGTGGCCCATCGGGTCGATCAGCGCCTGGTTGCCGTCGCGCAGGTCCACCGAGCACCAGATCGGCGCCTTGTCGACGGTTCTCGAGGGCCATGTGCGGTCCTTCAGGTCGACGGTCGGGTAGGGTCGGTATTTCTGCGGCGCTTCCGGCATTCCGCGCGACGGGGCCGCGTGTGAGTGAACAGTCATGGCGTGTGTCTCTTGTCCTGTCCGTCCCTGCGCCGTCTGAAATGCGCGGGGCGGAGACCTCATAGGGTCATTCGAATCGGGTTGTAAAGGCTTGCGAGGAGCTTTGGCCGGCAGGCCGTCCCGGCCGCCGGGCGCCCCTCAAAGGACCCGGCAACCGCCGATAAGAAGGAGCGGAAGCGCGCGCGAAAGCAAAGCCGCCGAGGTGGCGGGTGCGGAGTGCGAATATGCACGCGGCGTGTTCATGGAGTGGAGAGATACAGGCTGGGGGGTCGGCGGGTCAAGTGGAGAAACTGCACGGCCCCGCATGTCGCGACTATGATTTTGCGACGGTTTCCGCGCCTCGGCGATAATCCCGAGCCGCATACCATGACCGGAGGCGCTGCGAAGCACGCCCGCTAAGCCCGGTTTTTTCCCGCCATCGATCCGTCACGCACTCGCCGGCGCGGTCGGGAACAATAGCGTCAGGTAATCGCGGAACTGCTCCGACTGGCGCGCGGTCATGCCCGGATTGCCGTAGGCGCGCTGCAGGATCAGGCCGCCCTCGATGACCGCAACGAACATTTCCGCGAGCCGCTTCGCCGTCACCGGCCGCGCCGGGGGATAGCGGTCGATCACCTCCTGGAACTTGCGGATATACATCGCCGTCCAGGTCTGCAGCGTCTCGGCCACGAAGCTCTTCATGTCGTTTTCGAAGTGCTCGTCTTCATAGGTGTAGAGCGCGTACATGCATCCCTTGGGCGGATTTTCGGGGTCGCTCAGATAGGCTTCGAAATCGGCGAGGAACCGCAGGAGTTGATCCATCGGATCGTCATGCGCAGCCTCGGCCTGCGCCAGGAAAACGCGGAACATCCTCATGTCGCCGTCGGCGTACCAG
>JBAQHA010000331.1:0-2733 GCA_049288075.1 Oricola sp. | reverse complement strand
ACGCCCGGCTGCGCCACCGAGAGAGTGTCGCTTTTCCTCGCGCCCTACGCCACGGCCGACAGGATCGGCGACGGAGGCGGCGTCGAACACGAGGGCGAGGATATCGAGGTTGTGGAACTGGCCCTCGCGGAAGCCGAAGCCATGCTTGGCGACGGCCGCATCGACGACATGAAGACGGCTTTCATGCTGCAGGCGCTGCGGCTTCGCCATCCCGGGCTGTTCGATCGCAGCCCGGAATGATCGACAGTCCGGAACCTAGCCGACGCTCTTCAGCCGCTTGCCTTCCGGATCCTTTTCCACCGTCTTGGCGATGTCCTTGGTCCAGGCCGAGACCGCCGGCACGCGGCTGCGATCGACGCGGTAGGCGAACTTCTTCGCCACTTCGACGACCTCGTCGAGCAGCCCCTCTTCCAGCGTGATCGGATTGAGGCCGAGCGTGATGAACTGGTCGTTCCTGACGATCAGGTCGTTCTCGGCGGCTTCCTTGCGCGGGTTCGGCAGGTAGGCGACCTTGGCACCGGTCATCCGCGAGATCATCTCGGCGAGATCGCGCACCCTGTGGGTCTCGGTCATCTGGTTGTAGATTTTCACCTTGTCGCCCGAGGTCGGCGGGTTGTTCAGCGCCAGTTCGATGCAGCGCACCGAATCCTGGATGTGGATGAAGGCGCGGGTCTGGCCGCCGGTGCCGTGCACGGTCAGCGGATAGTCGATCGCCGCCTGGATCAGGAAACGGTTCAGCACCGTGCCGTAGTCGCCGTCATAGTCGAAGCGATTGATCAGCTGGGCATGCTTGCGGGTCTGCTCCGTATGCGTGCCCCATACAATGCCCTGGTGAAGGTCGGTGACGCGCAGCCCGTCGTTCTTGGCGTAGAACTGGAACAGCAGCTGATCGAGGCACTTCGTCATGTGGTAGATCGAGCCGGGATTGGCCGGATAGAGGATGTCCTGCTTGACCGTATCGCCGCCCAGCGTCTCGATGCCGACCGGCAGGTAGCCTTCCGGGATCGCCGCGCCGATGGTCGAGTAGCCGTAGACGCCCATCGTGCCGAGATGCACCAGATGCGAGTCGACGCCCGTCTCGACGATGGCGTTCAGCACATTGTGCGTCGCGTTGACGTTGTTGTTGACCGTGTAGTTCTTGTGCCGGTCCGACTTCATCGAATAGGGCGCCGCCCGCTGTTCGGCGAAATGGATGATCGCGTCGGGCCGGTGCTCGAGCAGCCACTGCTTGAACAGTTCGTAGTCGCGCGCGAGATCGATCAGGTGGAAGCGGATCTTGCGGCCGGTTTCCTGGTGCCAGATGCGCGTGCGCTCCTGGATCGAGTCCATCGGGGTCAGCGACTGCACGCCGAGCTCCGTGTCGATCCAGCGGCGCGACAGGTTGTCGAGGATGTGGACCTCGTGTCCCTTGTCGCTCAGATGCAGGGACGTCGGCCAACCGACGAAACCATCACCACCGAGAACTGCGATTTTCATGTGCGTCTTCCTGATTCCTGGCGTCCATGACGCCTGATAAAACCCCTTTGTGACAGAAATGAAAAGCTTCTGTCACATTTCTTGGCCGCAAACCGGAAACGCCGGCGCATGCCGCCGCCACGTCTCACCCTAAAGTGAATTCCTGTTGAAGCGCGACGGTCATACAGTCTCCTCAACATCTTGTCATGGGTCCGTGCCGTTGAACCGCCTTCTGTCCATCCTCGCTGCCGCAGCCGGATTTTTCATCCTCGCGCCAGACGCTCCCGTGAACGCTGCGCAGCCGGCCGAACTGCTCGGCGTCGTCGAACTGTTCACCAGTCAGGGCTGCAACTCCTGTCCGCCGGCCGATACGGCGCTGGAAAGGCTGGCGGCACGCGGCGATGTCGTCGCGCTCGGCTATCATGTCGATTACTGGGATTATCTCGGCTGGTCCGACACGCTCGGATCCAAGGCCAACACGGAGCGCCAATATGCCTATGCCCGTGGTCTGAACCGGCGCGGCGTCTACACGCCGCAGGCCGTCATCAACGGCCGCTCGCACATCAATGGCGGCCATTACGACGAGATCGCGTCCACGATGAAGCGTGACGCGGCGGCCGGCAGGGGGTTGACCGTCAAGCTCGAACTGCAGGATCTCGGTGATCGCATGCGGGTCACGGTGCCGGGCGCGAAGGTCGGCACGGACGAGTTCCACGTGGTTATCGTCTATTTCCGCCACCAGTCCGAAGTCGCGATCGCCGGCGGCGAGAACGCCGGACGGACGATTTCCTATATTAACGCTGTTGTGGATTTCCAGACGATCGGAATGTGGGAAGGAAAGCCGGTGACGGTCGATATTCCTTCCTCCGAACTGCAGGCCAAGAATGCCGATGGCTGCGCCGTGCTCCTCCAGAAAGCCACGCATGATGGCGATCCCGGGGCGATAATTGGCGCAGCCATCCTTCCCCGCCAATCGAGTTGATCAGAAGACAGGTTTGCAAGGTGTGGACCGGTACGATGTGGTATCGGGGGGCTGGGGGGCTAGAGGTTTCCAATACCTGCACCGAACCGGTCCATGGGTGGCTGGCCTAGCGCCGTGAACTGGCTGCCACCCTCACCCTGCTTATTGCGCTCCCCGGACAAATGTCCCGGAACACAATCGGCAACGGGCAAAACTTCACTTTCAATCGGGGCCGGGATGTGTCGCAACTGCGGCGAAAAGGTGACCGGTAGTCACTGATCGGAACATCATGTACCAAATTGTGACTGGCCTGAAAG
>JBAQHA010000330.1:0-2604 GCA_049288075.1 Oricola sp. | reverse complement strand
GGCGCGTCATGTCCACGGTCCTGGATAATCGGAGGGACATATCGGGCGTCTATTCTGTGGGCACGGGAAATGGCGCGCTGATTGACTTGCTGAAAGAGTCCGGGCGAGGGCAGGATCTCGTCGTGATCGCGCATGAACTGACCCGCAATACGCGGCGCGCGCTCGAGGACGGAACGCTTGATTCGGTGATAAATCAGAATGTCGGCCACATCGCCCGTAGCGCGCTGCGCGTATTGCGGGCGAAGACCGACGGCATCGATATCCTGTCCGCGCAGGAACGCATCCGCATCGAAATCATCATCCGCGAAAACATCTACTGAACTCCGTTTTCCGGCGGATCGGGAGGTGTCGATTCAAAATGATTGACATGAGGTACGTACCTCATTTACGCTTCGGGCCGGGTCTAGCGATCCCGCTTATCGAATTGGGAGGAAACACGATGAAATCCATGGGATTGGCGTCCGTCGCCGCAGTGTCCCTTGCCGCCGCCTTTTCGGGCTCCGCCAAGGCAGAAGATCTCACCCTGTGCTGGGCCGCCTGGGACCCGGCAAACGCTCTTGTGGAACTGTCCAAGGACTTCGAGGCCCAGTCGGGCAACACGATGCATTTCGAGTTCGTGCCGTGGCCGAACTTCGCCGACCGCATGCTCAACGAACTGAATTCGGGCGGCAAACTGTGCGACCTGATGATCGGTGACAGCCAGTGGATCGGCGGCTCGGCCGAGAACGGCCACTACGTCAAGCTCAACGACTTCTTCGACGCCAACGGCATCAAGATGGACGATTTCATCGATGCGACCGTCGTCGGTTACTCACAGTGGCCGAAGAACACGCCGAATTACTGGGCGCTGCCGGCCTTCGGCGACGTTGTCGGATGGACCTATCGCAAGGACTGGTTCGAACGCCCGGAGTTGCAGGCCGAGTTCAAGGAGAAATACGGCCGCGATCTCGACGTGCCGAAAACCTTCGCCGAACTGAAGGATATCGCCGGATTTTTCCAGAACCGGGAAATCGACGGCAATACGGTCTATGGCGCCTCGATCTATACGGAGCGCGGCTCCGAGGGCATCACGATGGGTGCGATGGACGTCCTCTACAGCTTCGGCTTCCAGTACGAGAACCCCGAGAAAGCCTATGACATGGAAGGCTTCGTCAACGGGCCGGGAGCGGCCGCGGGACTCGAATACTACAAGGCGCTCTACGATTGCTGCACGCCGCCGGGCTCTTCCAACGGCTACATGTCCGAGGGCATCGACGCCTTCAAGTCGGGTCAGGTGGCGCTGCAGATGAATTTCGCCTTCACCTGGCCGGGCTTCGAAAACGACGCCAATGTCGGCCACGGCAAGACCGGCTACTTCGTCAATCCGGCGGGTCCGGACGGCGACCAGTTCGCCCAGCTTGGCGGGCAGGGCATCTCGGTCGTATCCTATTCCGACAAGAAGGATGCGGCGCTGGAGTACATCAAGTGGTTCGCCCAGCCGGAAGTCCAGGCGAAATGGTGGGAAATGGGCGGCTTCTCCTGCCTGAAAGCGGTGACGCTCGCGCCCGATTTCCCGTCCAGCCAGCCCTACGCGCAGACCTTCCTCGACTCCATGGCTGTCGTGAAGGACTTCTGGGCCGAGCCGAGCTATGCGACCCTGTTGCAGGATACGCAGAAGCGCTTCCACGATTATGTTGTTGCCGGCAACGGCACGGCACAGGAGGCCATGGATGGCCTGGTTCGCGACTGGACCGAAACCTTCGAGGATGAGGGCAAGCTCTAGGCGGGCCGCAATCTTACGGCGGGGTCCCCATGGCCCCGCCCACAACGCAAGCGACCATCCTTCAGCGGAACTGGCATCATGACGGACGAAACCAGCAGCCGTTCTCCGGCGGAGGCGCCGGCTGCATTCGGTCGGAAATTCCGGGGGCTTTCGGACCGGGCCGTGGCATGGATCTTCATCGCCCCGTCGATCTTCCTGCTGCTCGCGATCAACATATTCCCGCTCATCTGGACGATTCGCCTCAGCCTGACGAATTACCGGGCCAACCGGACAAATGCCGAGGTCGACTGGGTGGGCCTGCGCAATTACGAGCGCATCCTGACCGATCCCGACATCTGGAATTCGATGCAGGCGACCGCGCATTTCCTCATCTGGACGCTGATGCTGCAGGTTCTTGTCGGCTTCGGCCTGGCCTATCTGATCAACAAGAAGTTCAGGGGCAACGATCTGTGGACGACCATTATCGTCCTGCCGATGATGCTGAGCCCTGCAGTTGTCGGCAATTTCTGGACCTTCCTGTACCAGCCGCAGATCGGCCTGTTCAATTATGTGGTCGCCTTCCTGTCGGGCGCCGATCCGTCGTCCTTCTCGATGATCGGCGACGTCAACCTCGCGCCGTGGGCCATCATCATCGTCGACACATGGATGTGGACACCCTTCGTGATGCTGATCTGCCTCGCCGGACTGCGTTCCATTCCTGACTCGATCTACGAGGCGGCCGAATGCGACCGGGCCAGCAGGTGGCGGCAGTTCTGGACGATTACCGTCCCCATGGCGTTGCCCTTCCTGATGCTGGCGGTGCTGTTCCGCGGCATCGAGAACTTCAAGATGTTCGACCTCGT
>JBAQHA010000329.1:0-1738 GCA_049288075.1 Oricola sp. | reverse complement strand
GCCGGCGCCGAGCACCGCGATCTTGCCCGTCATGCCTTGGCTCCCCTTCGCCCCGCGCCGATCAGCGCCTCGGCGTCCTCGTCGAGCGGCCAGCGCGAGCGTGGAGATATG
This sequence comes from Oricola sp., assembly GCA_049288075.1. Taxonomy (GTDB): domain Bacteria; phylum Pseudomonadota; class Alphaproteobacteria; order Rhizobiales; family Rhizobiaceae; genus Oricola. The sequence goes on along the minus strand of JBAQHA010000329.1, from coordinate 1,627 downwards.
TCGAGGCCGCTTTCCTCGCCGTTTTCGAAATGTTCGAGCCCGGCCCATGCGATCATCACGGCATTGTCTGAGCAGAGTTCCATGGGCGGCGCGTGCAACGTGAAGCCGTTTGCGTCGCAGCTTTTCGCCAGCATGGCGCGGATCGCCTTGTTGGCCGCGACGCCGCCGGCGACAACGAAAGCCGCAGGCCCCTGGCCCACCTCCGCCCGGTATTTCGCGATTGCCCGCTCGATGCGGTCGCGCAGCGTGTCTGTGACGGCGGCCTGGAACGAGGCGCACAGATCGCGCATGTCCTTGTCGGTGAGCGGGCTCAACGCCGTCGCCTCGCGCCGCACCGCCGTCTTCAGGCCGGAAAAGGAGAAGTCGAGCCGCTCCCCGCCTTTCATCGGGCGCGGCAGGGCGAACCGCTTCGCGTCGCCGCCTTCCGCTTCGCGCTCCACCGCCGGTCCGCCCGGATAGGGCAGGCCGAGCAGCTTCGCCGTCTTGTCGAAGGCTTCGCCGAGCGCGTCGTCGATGGTCGTGCCCCAACGCGCATAGTCGCCGAGGCCCTTGACCAGCAGGATCTGCGTGTGCCCGCCGGAGACCAGCAACAACAGGTAGGGAAACTGCAACCCGTCGGTCAGGCGCGGCGTCAGCGCGTGGCCTTCGAGGTGATTGACCGCGACCAGAGGCTTGCCCCGCGCCGCGCAGATCGCCTTCGCGGTCATCAGGCCGACCATCAGCCCGCCGATCAGCCCCGGCCCCGCCGTCACCGCCACCGCGTCGATGTCGTCGAATGTCGTGTCGGCTTCGGCCAGCGCGCGGGCGATGATCGCGTCCAGTCCCTCGACATGGGCGCGCGCCGCGATTTCGGGGACCACGCCGCCATAGGCCGCATGATCGGCGATCTGGCTGTAGACGGTATTCGACAGGATCTCGCCGGGCGCATCGGGCGCTGTCCGGCGGACGACCGCCGCAGCGGTTTCGTCGCAGCTCGTTTCGATGCCGAGGACGGTTGTCATTGGTTGCCGGCGCGCGCGAATGGGGTTACCTGTCCGGCGTCGGGTAACACGGATAGGCGGGCTTGCAAACAGTCATGGCGGCGCAGCAAATCATAAGGATCGGAACGCGGGGCAGCCCGCTAGCGCTGGCCCAGGCGCACGAGACTCGCGACCGGCTGGTCGCCGCCCATGCGTTTCGGCCGGACATGATCGAGATCGTCGTCATCTCGACGGCCGGCGACCGCATCCAGGACCGCCCGCTCGCCGAGGTCGGCGGCAAGGGCCTGTTCACGCTGGAACTGGAGGAGCAGCTTCTCGACGGCCGCATCGATCTCGCCGTCCATTCCTCCAAGGACATGCCCACCGTCCTGCCCGACGGTCTCGCCATCACCGCCTTTCTCGAACGCGAGGACCCGCGCGACGCCTTCATCTCCAGGAAGGCGAAATCGCTGTTGGACCTTCCGCGGGGAGCCGTCGTCGGCTCGTCTTCGCTGCGCCGCCAGGCGCTGATCCGGCGGGTCCGGCCGGACCTTTCGGTCGTGCAGTTTCGCGGCAACGTCCAGACCCGGCTGCGCAAGCTCGACGAGGGCGTCGCCGATGCGACGCTGCTCGCCAATGCCGGCCTGCGCCGACTCGGCATGGCCGAA
>JBAQHA010000328.1:0-2506 GCA_049288075.1 Oricola sp. | reverse complement strand
TTTCGGGCTTTGCGTAGTTCGATTTGCGCGCCTCGTAGTCGGCCGCGATATCGTCCTCGGACACCGCTGCTTCATCGATGATGGCCTCCGGCGTCAAGCGGACATAGTCGATCTTGCGGTATTCCGGGGCGCGGTAATCGTCCTTGTGCGCGTCGTAATAGGCCTGGAGGACACTGTCATCCGGCTCGGCGACCGGCTCGATCGCGCTTTCGGCCACGGTCAGGAACTCCACGTCCCGCTTTTCGCCGGTGTGCTTGGCGAAAGCTTCGAGCATGACCTGCGGGACAGCGATCCCGTCGGTGACAGCCTCGACGATCTGCTGGCGGACGGCGACGTCCTCGCGATTGCGAATGTAGTCGTCCTCGCTCATGCCGATACTGCGCAGGGCGAGGCGGAAATTATCGCGGCTGAACTTGCCATTGACGCCTTGGAAGGCGGGATCCTCGGCGATCAAGGTCGCGAGCCTGTCCTTGGAAAGACCGAGATTCATCACCCGCGACTGCTCGTCGAGAACCGCGCCCGCGACCATTTGTCCGAGTACGGCCTGGTCGATGCCGAATGCGCGCGCCTGTTCTTGCGTAAGGCGTTCGCCGAGCTGGCGCGAGTAGACGGACATCTGACGATCATAGGCGAGCCGGTAGTCGAGCGCCGAAACCTTTGTATTTCCGGCAGTTACGACTGCGTCGGTGCCTATGCCGCTCAACATTTGGCCCGATACGCCCCAAATGGCAAAGCTGGCGAGAAGCAGGAGGAGCAGACCCTTTGCGGCCCAGGATTGCGAGGCTTTGCGAAGACCGTCGAGCATAATTGATGAACCTGTTTGCGTTTCCGGCGCTTTTTAGGAGTGCTTGCAGGGCGACGCAAGCGCGACAGACAAAAGCCAAGGCCTTTTCCTGCCGGGCGGCAAGCGCTAACACGGCCGCAGTATTCGGGAAAGGAAGTGCCATGACGCCAGGCGTGAAACCACTTGTCGCTGGAAACTGGAAGATGAACGGGACGGGCGCGGCGCTCGCCGAGATCCGCGACGTTGTCGCCGGGCTCGCCGCGCAGCGTTCGCCCGACCGCGAAACGCTGCTCTGCGTGCCGGCGACGCTCGTCGATCGCGCGGCGTCGGCGGCCAAGGGTTCCGTGCTCGCAATCGGCGGCGAGGATTGCCACGCCAATGCGAGCGGGGCGCATACCGGCGACATTTCCGCCGAGATGCTGGCCGATGCCGGCGCGACCGCCGTCATTGTCGGCCACTCGGAGCGGCGAACGGATCACGGCGAGACGAACGAGACGGTCGCGGCCAAGGCGGAAGCGGCATGGCGGGCCGGCCTGACAGCGATCATCTGCGTCGGCGAAACGCGCGAGGAGCGCGAGAGCGGCAGGGCCGAAACGGTCGTGGGGAGGCAACTGGCCGGTTCAGTTCCTGCGGCGACAACTGCCGGCAACACGGTAATCGCCTACGAGCCCGTCTGGGCGATCGGCACCGGCCTCGTCCCGTCGAACGACGATATCGCCACCATGCACGCCTTCATCCGCAAAGTCCTGACCGAGCGTTTCGGGGCCGAGGGCGCCGCGGCGCGCATTCTCTATGGCGGGTCGGTGAAGCCCGGAAACGCGGCCGAGATTTTCGCCATCGCCAATGTCGACGGCGGCCTGATCGGCGGCGCGAGCTTGAAAGCGGCGGACTTTCTCGCCATCTGTGACGGAATAAACGCCTGACCTTCCAATAAGGCCTTCAAATTCACCGGTTCAACGTGTAGAGACGCGCGTCGAAGCGAACCAACAAGATAAGCAATATGCAAACCGTCCTTATCGTCATTCATCTCATGATCGTTGTCGCCCTGGTGGGCGTCGTTCTCCTGCAGCGCTCCGAAGGCGGCGCGCTCGGCATGGGCGGTGGCGGCACGGGCGGCTTCATGTCGGCTCGCGGCGCGGCGGATACTCTGACGCGCACGACCTCGATCCTGGCGGCCGCATTCTTCATCACTTCCATCGCGCTCGGCCTTGTCGGGCGTTATGGCGGCAGCCCGACCGACATTCTCGACCGCGTTCCGGCGGAGGTCCAGCAGGACGGCACCACCGCGCCGGTCCCGGATGCCGGCGGCGTGCTCGATCTGCTCGGCGGCCAGGATGCCACGCCGGCTACCGGCGGCCAAACTCCGGCCGCGACGCCGGAAACGCCCGCCGCTCCGGCGGAACCCGCGGCGCCTGCCGCCCCGGCAGTTCCGAACAACTAGCCGGAAATCCAGTCGCCAGCGCCTCGTGTGGGTAAGTCCATGCGAGGCGTTTTTTTCTTTGCGGAATCGCTTTCGAGGGGATATCGGTCAAGTCCCATGGCACGGTATGTATTCATCACAGGTGGCGTGGTCTCCTCCCTTGGAAAAGGCATCGCTTCCGCGGCTCTCGGCGCGCTTTTGCAGGCGCGCGGCTATAGCGTCCGGCTGAAAAAGCTCGATCCCTATCTGAATGTCGATCCCGGAACGATGTCGCCCTATCAGCACGGCGAAGTATTCGTGAC
>JBAQHA010000327.1:0-11231 GCA_049288075.1 Oricola sp. | reverse complement strand
TTCCCGCGGATGGGGATGCTGCGCCCCGGGGGCGGCATCGTCGACGTGACGCCCGACCGCTCGCCGATCATCGCGAAAACGCCGGTGCCCGGGCTCTACGTCAATTGCGGCTGGGGCACGGGCGGTTTCAAGGCGACGCCGGGCTCGGGCCACGTCTTCGCCCACACGATCGCCCGCGACGCGCCGCATGCGATCAATGCCGGCTACACGATCGAGCGTTTCACGACCGGACGGCTGATCGACGAGGCGGCCGCCGCCGCCGTGGCGCACTGAGGATACGACCATGTTGCTGATCCATTGCCCCTATTGCGAGGAAGAGCGCCCGGAGCTCGAGTTCCGCCATGCCGGCGAGGCCCATATCGCGCGGCCGACGGATATCGCGGCCATCTCCGACGAGGATTTCGCGCAGTACTTCTTCTACCGCGACAATCCGAAGGGCATAACCTTCGAGCGCTGGCGACACATTCACGGCTGCGCGCGCTTCTTCAACGCGGCGCGCGACACGGTCTCCGACAAGTTCGTGATGACCTACAAGGCGGGCGAGCCGAAACCGGCGCTCGCGGAAGCCGCCAACGAAACGAAGCCTGAGACGAAAAAGGGGCGCGGCAGCAAATGACGGCAGCCGGAGGAAAAAACCGCATCGCCGGCCGGGGCCGGCTGACGCCCGCCAATACCGTGCGTTTCTCGTTCGACGGCACCAGCTACACGGGGCTTGCGGGCGATACGCTCGCCTCGGCGCTGATCGCAAACGACGTCCACCTTGTCGGCCGGTCGTTCAAGTATCACCGTCCGCGCGGCATCCTTTCGGCCGGAGCGGAGGAACCCTCCGCGCTGGTCGGAGTGCGGCGGGACGCGGCGCGGACGACGCCGAACATCCGCGCCACGGTGCAGGAAATCCATGACGGGCTCGATGCCGTCAGCCAGAACCGCTGGCCGTCGCTCGCCTTCGACATCGGGGCGGTCAACGACATCGCCTCGCCGCTGTTTTCGGCCGGCTTCTACTACAAGACCTTCATGTGGCCCAAGATCGCCTGGAAGCATGTCTACGAGCCGATCATCCGCCATGCGGCAGGTCTCGGCGCCGCGCCGGAAGAGGCCGATCCGGATCATTACGCCGCGCGCTACGTGCATTGCGACGTGCTGGTGATCGGCGGCGGCGCGGCGGGCCTTTCGGCGGCGCTGGCGGCGGCCGAAACCGGCGTCAGCGTCATCATCTGCGACGAGCGGGCGAATTTCGGCGGGGCGCTGCAGTTCGAGGAAGAGGCGCGTCTCGACGGGCTCTCCGGTTACGACTGGGCGCAGCTGACGGTCGACCAACTGTCGGTGATGGACAATGTGCGCGTGCTGTCGCGCACGACGGCGTTCGGCTATTACGCGCAGAACTTCGTCGGGCTGGTGGAACGGGTGACCGATCACGCCGCCGCGCCGGAGGCGGAGATACCGCGCGAGCGGATGTGGCAGGTGCGCGCGAAGCGCGTCATCATCGCCGCAGGCGCCATCGAGCGGCACATGGTGTTTGCGAACAACGACCGGCCGGGCATCATGCTGGCCTCGGCGGCACGCACCTTCCTGAACCATTACGGCGTCGCCGTCGGACGCAAGGTCGGCGTGTTCACGGCGAACGACAGCGCCTATGCGACGGCGATCGACCTGAAGAAGGCGGGGTCTGACGTGCCGGCGATCGTCGATCTGCGCGACGACGCGAACAGCGCGCTGGTGGAGGAAGCAAAGGCACTTGGCATCCGGGTGCTGATCGGTCACGCAGTGACCGGCGCGGGCGGCAAGCTGCGCGTCGCGTCGATGTCGGTGGAACCGAAGAACGGCGGGAGCACGGAAGTGATCCCGGTCGACGCGCTCCTGATGAGCGCCGGCTGGACGCCGTCGGTGCACATGTTCTCGCAGTCGCGCGGCAAGGTGGCTTTCGACGAGGAAAGCCAGCGCTTCCTGCCGTGGACCTATGACCAGGACTGCGTTTCGGTCGGCGCGTGCAACGGCACGGACGGGCTGGCGGAAACGGTGGCGGAAGCGCTGGCCGCCGGCGAGAATGCCGCGAAGCTGGCGCGGCCGAAGGCCAGGAAGGCAAGTGTAAAGATCAAGGCCGAGGGCGGCGGTAATTGGGCCGGCGGCGCAATCGGCGCCGGACCGGGCGCGGACGGAAGCCGTGTCGTGAAGGCTTTCGTCGACTACCAGAATGACGTCACCGCCAAGGACATCCGCCTCGCGGTGCAGGAAGGCATGCACTCCATCGAGCATGTCAAGCGGTTCACCACCAACGGCATGGCGACCGACCAGGGCAAATTGTCGAACCTGCACGGCCTGGCCATCGCGGCGGAAGCGCTCGGCCGGCCGATCCCGCAGGTCGGGCTGACGACTTTCCGTCCGCCCTATACGCCGACGACCTTCGGCGCGATCGTCAACCATTCGCGCGGCAAGCTGTTCGACCCGACGCGGCGGACGCCGATGCATGCGGCCGAGGAAGCCACGGGCGCGGTGTTCGAGGATGTCGGCCAGTGGAAGCGCGCCCGGTATTATCCGCGCGCCGGCGAGGACATGCACGCCGCCGTCAACCGCGAATGCAAGACGGTGCGCACCGTCGCAGGCATGTTCGACGCCTCGACGCTCGGCAAGATAGAGGTGGTCGGACCGGACGCGGCGGAGTTCCTCGACCTGCTCTATACAAATCCGTTCAGGAAGCTCGGCGTCGGCAAGCTGCGCTACGGCATCATGTGCCGGGAGGACGGTTTCATCTATGACGACGGCGTCGTCGGCCGCATCGCCGAGGACCGGTTCCACGTCACGACGACGACGGGCGGCGCGCCGCGGGTGATGAACCACATGGAGGACTATCTCCAGACGGAATTCCCGCATCTGAAGGTGTGGCTGACCTCGACATCCGAGCAGTGGGCGGTGATCGCGGTGCAGGGGCCGAAGGCGCGCGAGATCATCGCGCCGCTGGTGGAAGGCATCGACCTTTCCAACGCGGCCTTCCCGCATATGAGCATGGCGGAAGGCAGCGTGTGCGGCGTGCCGGCGCGGGTGTTCCGGATGTCGTTCACCGGCGAAGCCGGCTACGAGATCAACGTGCCGGCGGATTTCGGCCGCATGGTCTGGGACGCGATATATGAGCGCGGCAAGCCGCTCGGCATGTGCCTGTACGGGACCGAGGCGATGCACGTGCTGCGCGCCGAAAAGGGCTATATCATCGTCGGCCAGGACACGGACGGAACCGTGACGCCGCATGACGCAGGCCTGTCCTGGGCGGTCGGCAAGACAAAGACGGATTTCGTCGGCATTCGCGGGCTGAAACGCCCCGATCTCGTTGCCGGGGGCCGGCGCCAACTGGTCGGCCTGAAGGTCAAGGACGGACGGACCGTGCTGGAGGAAGGCGCGCAGATCGTCGACGACCCGAACCAGAAAGTGCCGATGACGATGATCGGGTGGGTGTCGTCCTCCTACTGGTCGGAGAATTGCGGCCAGCCGATCGCCATGGCGCTGGTCGAGAACGGCTTCGCGCGCATGGGCGAGACGCTGCATGTGCCGATGCCCGACCGCAACATCGCGGTCGAGGTCTGCGGCACGGTGTTTTTCGACAAGGAAGGAGGCCGGCTCCATGGCTAAGGCTGCAATCACGCGGGCATTGCCGCTGGCCGGCATGGCCCAGGGCGGCGCGAATGTCTCGGTCACGGCGGCGCCGGCAGCTTTCCGCACCAGCCTGCGCGCGGGAGGCACGGCAATTGCCGCCCTGTCGAAGGCGCTCGGCGTGACGCTGCCGAAGAAGCCGAAGACTTCGGTCTCGGCCGGCAGCCGGCATGCGCTGTGGCTCGGACCGGACGAATGGCTGGTGATCGACGAGAAGGCCGATCCGGCCGCCGATTGCGTATCGGTCAAGACGGCGCACAGCGCGGTCGACATCTCCCACCGCAACACGGCGATCATCGTCTCTGGGCCGGCTGCCGCCGACGTCGTCAACGCGGGCTGCCCGCAGGACCTGTCGCTGGAGGCGTTTCCGGTCGGCGGCTGTTCGCGCACGGTGCTCGCCAAGATCGAGATCGTGCTGTACCGGACGGCGGAGGACGCGTTCCGCGTCGAATGCTGGCGGTCGTTCTCGGACTACGCCTTCGAGTTCCTGAAGGATGCGGCGCGGGGCAGTTGATCTCGCCTCAGTCGCGCTCCAGCACCGCAAGCGTCAGCCAGGTGGCGGTCAGCGCGGGCTTGAGGCTGTTCTCGATTTCCAGCGTGACGTCGTAGGTCGACAGGACCCGGCCCGACGGGCGGATATCGGCGTCGGCGAGCTTGAACACGGCGCGGACGCGCGCGCCGGCCTTGACCGGCGCCTGGAAGCGGATTTTGTCGAAGCCGTAATTGATGCCCATCGCCGCGCCTTCCAATGTCGGCAGGGCTTCATAGGCGAGCGTCGAGAGCAGTGACAATGTCAGGAAGCCATGCGCGATCGTGCCGCCGAAGGGCGTCTCTCTTGCCGCGCGCTCCGGATCGAGATGGATCCATTGATGGTCGTCGGTCGCGTCGGCAAAGAGGCTGATCATCTCCTGGGTCACCGGCCGCCATTCGGAACGGCCGATTTCCGTGCCGATCGCGCCGGGAATGTCGTCGACTGTGATCGTGGTCATGCCGACTGCAATACGCAGCGCGACAGGCGCAATCAACCCCGGGAAGTCGCGAAAACCAAGCCGGGGTCGCGCAAGCGCGTCAGGCCCGTTTCAGGATTTTCACGATCACCAGCAGGATGACCGCGCCGAGCGTCGCCGACAGGATGTTGCGGATGATGCCGGCGCCGATGCCGATACCCAGACGCGGCAGCAGCCAGGAAGCGATCACCGCGCCGAGAATGCCGACCACGATGTTTCCGACGAAACCAAAGCCGCCGCCCTTGACGATCACGCCCGCCAGCCAGCCGGCGATGCCGCCGACGATGACGATGACGACGAGCGCCGCGAGCAGGCTCGTACCTTCCCCGAAAGCATTCTGCATGTCTGTCTCCTTGACCCGGAATCTATCTCAGCGAGTCTATTTCCTTTCCGCCGCGAATGGAATTGCAGTTGCATTCATGCCCGAAACAATTTCGGCAGCAGCGACCGCGCCAGGCTTTCCCAGCTGCGTTCGCGCGCATAGACGAGGCCGTTCTCGACGAGGCGCGCGCGCTCCGGCGCGTCGTCCCACAACTCGACGATTCTTGCGGCCAAGGCGGCCGGGTCTCCGCACGGAACGATGGACAAGCAGCCGGCTTCCGCCTGAATTGCCGCAAACGACTTCGCATCGCTGGCGATTACCGGCACCGCGTGACAGATGGCCCATGTCAATGCTCCGGAGCCGGCGAGATTGGTCTCTCGAGCGTAGGGAGCAAGCGCGATGTCGGTGCGCGCCATGGCATCGGCGATCTCGCCTTCTTCGATCCAGCCGGTGATTTCGAGCCGGCCCGAGAACTCATCCGACCGGGCCGCCTCGGCAAGCATGCCGAATGTCGGATCGCCCCTCACGTTCGGGTTTGGTCCGCCGGCGGCCAGCAGCCTGAAACGGTCCGGAAGACGCCGCAACGCCTCGAGCGCCACGTCATAGCCCTTGTACCGTACGGTGAAACCGAAAATCGTCAGGACGACCGGGTCGTTTGCGCTCCGCTCGCAGCGCACCGGCGTCGAGCGCGGCAGGGGATGCGGCACGGAAACCATGCGGCCGGATTCGATACCGGCCTCGATATAGCTGGCGACCGTATGCTCGCCATGGGTGAACAAGGCGATCTGCGGATTGGCCCGAAGGATTGCGAGGACCCGATTCCAGTAGTAGCGCCTGCGCGACAGGAACGATCCCGACGCCAGCGGCGCGCTGTGGAAGATCACGACAACCGGTTTGCGGGTTGCGGCCAGGGCACGCAACAGGCGGGCGAATACCCGAGGGGACATGCTTTGGGCGTTGTTGCCCATGAAGAATGCGTGCTCGTGCTGGACCAGAATCGCGTCGCAGTCCCGCGTCCTCGCGATGAAGGCGTCGAAATGGTGCAGGAACTCCCGCCGCGTCTTCTTCAGCGAACCCGCGCGGTCGATCGGATGGGTGTCGAATTCCGCCCCGATCGCCCGGAAGGCCGCGCCGAGCTGGTCGTTATAGGTCGCGATTCCGCATTTTTCCCCGCTGGTCGAAAGTGACAGAATGCGCAGGCTCAATTCTTGTCCTTTCCTCGGTCCCGGGGCGCCACCATAGCCGATCGCGCATGCGCCGTATCGGTTCGAAGTCCGATCGAAATTACCTCGGCGAAAACCGACGATACAATGGTTGGAGGAAAGATGGCCTGCTGCCGGCTGTTTCGGACACCGAGATAGGGTGCTTGACGGAACTGGAGAGTTGGAATGCGAAGGAGGATGTTCAGCCGCGAGTTCAAGCTCGAGGCGGTGAGGCCGGGGAAGGATCGGGGGGCGCCCAAGTCCGAGCCAAAATCAAATCTCGATATTCAGACGCTTGATCATCCGATCCCGTTCAGCCAGGGCCTGCTTTGCCTGGTCCGAGCTGGCCGCAGCGCAGCCGTTGATCAAACATTCGGCGGCCAGGATAAACACAGTAAGCGAGTTCGACAAAAAGCTGGTGTCATGCGGCACGAAGATTGCCGCACTGGAGCACGCGACCAGCGGCGAGTTGGCGCGATCCGTCACCGCAACGATGTCGATGCCGCGCTCGGCGGCAGCGTTGGCCACTTCAGCCACCTGAGCCGAGTAGGGGGCGCAACTTGCCGAGATCAGCAAATCGCTCCTGTCCATCGACGCAATCCCCTCGGCCACGCCAAGACTGTTGGAATCCAGCAGATGCACGTCCGAGCGGATCATCCGCAGACCGTAGACCATGAAGCTGGCAAACGCGTGAAACTGGCGGATGCCGTGGATCATGACCCGCGGCGCACGGACTATCATCTCGGTCGCGTGGCGGAACTGTCCGATGTCGCAGCCTTCGAGGAAGCGCTCGATATTCGCCTGGTTTTCGCGGCACAGTCGCGCGACGCCACCCATCCCCGCGGCGTCCTCGCCCTCTAGCGCGGTTCGGGCTTGCTGCGTGTAGAACTGGCCCGGCGCGGTCATCGATGCATTCAGCAAAACCTGTTGAAACGCCCCGAAGCCCGAATAGCCCAGAGTGCGCGCCAGTCGTGTCAGTGTCGAGGGATTCACATCCAGCTTGCCGGCCAGCGCCGTGATCGACAAGAGCGCCGGGTCGCCCTGCAAGTCCAGAATACGGGTCAGCGCCTTGAACGCCTTGGGGCCAAGCGATACCGGCGCCTCCCCGCGCGAAAGCCGGAGCATCAGATCGCGCAGATCCCGTATGGATTGCGGCGGGGCAAGGCGCCCTTCAGGATCTGAAATATCTGCCTGCGAAGACCGGTTTTTCGGAGCTTTGGTCATATATTCTCCAATCCACCGCCGTGTTTCCTACGTGAAACACCGCCGTTGCAAGTGTATTCTCGAGATCCGGATCGTCGGGGGAGGTTCTGTGGATGGGCAGGCCCGGTCCGGACGAGTCGCGCAGAATGGCCAGCGGGTCCGTGATCCCGTCCGTGATTAACTGAGTGCCGCGCATCTGCCGGTCACCGGAAGAGGCGGTGATCAACTGTCCGGCCGCGCCGGTCTGCATGTGAAGCGCGTGGTTCGCGTGAAGCGCCGGCTGCGTCAGAACCAGGTTCGCGCATACGCCGCCGCCGAATTCCACACTGACGAGCCGCGCATCACCGGTCTGGGCGAGGGTCATGTGAAATCCGCCGCAGTTGTTGTTGCGGCCCAGCAGCTCCAGCGCGCTGTCAATCGTCGCGCAACTCAGCACCATGCGGCCCAAAACCATGCGGGGGATATCGGCCGATACATCTCGCAGGCGCAGATTATTGACGGCCTGCACCAGCCCCGCACCGTTCAGGGCGAAGGTATGGCCGGGGATCGAGCCAGGATAGCAAAAGGACATCAATGTGGGGCCGGTCTCCGGTGTGATATCGGCGATGAAGGCATGGCCGTGAAAGCCGGACAACCCGTCTTCGTTATGGGCAATCGACGGCCGCATGCCTGGAATCTGAACCGTGGTGCAGCCATCGGGCACGTTGGACATCAAATCGCCGCGGCAATTCCAGGCGAAGACCTGCTCCAGCGGCAGCTGCAACCCCTCGGCGAGGCCTATCAGCTCTTCCCATGCTTGCGGAAAGAGCGTCTTGACATTGGCCGCCATCCTCTGGACGGGACCGGCCAGCGCAGGATCGGTAACCGCTTGCCAGTATTCCGAGCGCAGCAGCACCTCTTGCACCGCTGCGCGGCCCGCCTCACCCAGTGTTCGGCCGACCTGGCGCGGGGAGCCCTGCGCCGCGATCCATCCCAATTCCGAACCTGCGTGTTCAGACATGTTGCAGAAAATCCTTCATGCGGTCGTTAGGAGGAGTGTCGATCACCTCTCGCGGATTGCCGTCGACCGCTATCTTGCCGTGTTCCATAAAGATCAGCCGCGTGCCGACCTGCTTGGCGAAACCCATCTCATGGGTGACCACGACCATGGTCATGCCTTCCTCCGCCAACGCACGCATCACGTTCAACACCTCTTGCTTCAACTCTGGGTCCAGCGCCGAAGTTGGTTCGTCGAACAGCATTACCTTGGGTTTGATGGCCAGGGCTCGCGCGATGGCTACCCGCTGTTGCTGCCCGCCCGACAGTTCGGAGGGGTAGTGCCCCGATTTTTCGCGCAGCCCGACTTTTTCCAGCAGGTCCAGTGCAAGTTCGCGGGCCTTTTCGCGGCTCAGACCACGCACCTTGCGGGGGCCGAAAGCCACGTTTTCCACCGCCGTCAGCTGCGGGAAAAGGTTGAACTGCTGGAAGACCATTCCGGCCTCCTGCCGGATCTCGCACAGTTGCTTAGCTCCGCCGGTCACGCTGAGCCCGTCAACGATCAGATCGCCTGATGTGATAGTCTCCAGCCCGTTGATGCAGCGCAGCAGGGTCGACTTGCCCGACCCGGACGGTCCGACCAAGACGACGACTTCGCCGGCGTTGATCGAGAGGTCCACATGATCCAGCACCTTCAAAGGGCCGAAATGTTTCGACGTGTTCCTGAATTCGATGATACTCATAGGATCCTCATGCGTTTCTCCGTGGTTCTGAGGACCAAGCTCAGAGTGCCGGTCATGATCAGGTAAATGATCGCCACGGCAGTCCAGATCTCGACGGCGCGAAAGTTGGAGGCCATGATTTCCTGCCCTGTTCGCGTCAGTTCACCCACGCCGATCACGATGAACAGCGAGGTGTCCTTGAGGCTGACAATGAACTGGTTGCCAAGCGGCGGAATAAGGCGGCGAAAGGCCAGTGGGCCGACTATGTAGGCCAGCACTTTCCAGTGCGGCAGGCCGATGGCCAGCCCTGCCTCGGTCAGCCCTTTGCTGATTGACAGGAAGGCGCCCCGCACGATTTCCGCGATATATGCCCCGGCATTGACCACGATAGCCAGAACGGCAGCGCTCATCGGGTCGATTCGCAGATCAGCCAGCACCGGCAACGCGAAATACAGAAACATGACCTGCACGACGATCGGCGTGCCGCGGATTACCTCGATGTAGGTAAAAGCGATGGCGTTGAGGATGCGCCCTCCATAGGCCCGCATCAGCCCGGCCAAGGTGCCAAGTGCAAGGCCACCGACCAGTCCGATAACAGTAATGTAGATTGTCGTTTTCGCGCCTTTGAGAAGTTGCGGCATGAAATCGACGATGACCGACCAATCGGTTTCCATGGAAGGCCTCCGTTGTGAGGTATCGAAAAGCAGGGTGGCCGGGTCACGCGTGACCCGGCCGGACAGGGCTCAGTTCGAAGGGGCCTCGCCGAACCACTTGCTGTAGATGGCGTCGTAGCGGCCGTCATTGCGCAACTTGGCAAGCGCCTCGTTGACACGGCCGACCAACTCGCTGCCCTTGGGAAAGCCGATGCCGTATTGATGGGCCATCATCTGCTCGCCCACGGCCTTGACCTGACCGCTGCCGGCGGTGGCGATATAATACAGCACGTTGGGCGTGTCATGCATCGCGGCGTCGACCCGGCCGGTGCGCAATTCCAAATAGGCGTTGTCGATATTGGGGAACTTGCGCAGTTCCGTATCCGGCAGGTTCTCTTCGGCCCAGTCAGAGGCGGAAGTGCCCGTCTTGACCGCGAGCGTTTTGCCGGCCAGGTCATCCCAGCTGGCCACATCACTGCCGGCCGGCACCATCAGGCGGAAGCCGCTGTCATAATAGCCGACGGAAAAGTCGATGACTTTCTCGCGCTCGGGCTTGATGGTGATTCCCGCCAGGGCAACATCGATCTGACCGGTTTGCAGCGCGGGTATGATCCCCGAGAAATCCATCGGGCGCAGTTCATAGTCCAGGCCGAGTTCTTCGGCGATCGCTTCCCACATGTCGATGTCAAAGCCGGTATATTTGCCGTCCTGCATGAATTCGAACGGAACGAAGGCGGTATCGGTGGCTACGACAATTTCGTTGGCGGCGGTTGCGCTTGCGCTGAATGCGATCACGGCAGCGGCCGCGAGTTTCAGTAAGGTTTTCATGTCAGCTCCCTGTGTGCCCGGATTGATTGCAAAATCATCATGCTTTTTATGAGCACGATGCAAAAATATTTGCATAAACAGAAATCAAATGCAAATCTCTTGCAGACGGAAACCTCTCAAGGCAGAAAAGACGAACCCGATGTCCTCGCTCTTCCACAGAACCTGCAATGCTTCCCTGCCCGTGGCCGCGCAGGGTGACGGCTGTTACATTGTCGACACGGGAGGCAAACGCTATTTCGACGGATCGGGCGGCGCGGCGGTCTCCTGCCTCGGCCATTCCGACGCCGGGGTGACGGCGGCGATCAAGGATCAGGTCGACAGGATCGCCTTCGCCCATACCGGCTTCTTCACCTCGGAACCCGCCGAGGAACTGGCCGACCTGCTGGTGAAACATGCGCCCGACGGCATCGAGCGCGTCTATCTGGTGTCCGGCGGTTCGGAAGCCGTCGAGGCGGCGATCAAGCTGGCGCGTCAATATTTCCTCGAAATCGGCCAGGATCGCTATCGCGTCATAGCGCGCCGCCAGTCCTATCACGGCAACACGCTCGGCGCGCTCGCCGCCGGCGGCAACGAGTGGCGCCGCCGCCAGTTCGCGCCGATGCTGGTCGAGACCTCGCACATTTCGCCCTGTTACGAATATCGCGACAAGCAGGACGGCGAGAGCGCCTTCGACTACGGCC
>JBAQHA010000326.1:0-3772 GCA_049288075.1 Oricola sp. | reverse complement strand
CGGTGCGTACCAGTGCGGCGCAGCCGAAGCCGCTGCCTGTGCCGAGCGCGATCATGGGCGCGTCCGCCAGGGGTTTGCCGCCGCCAAGCTGGCGCCTGTCATGGGTCCTCAGATAGGGCAGGGACTGTGCAAGCGCAGCCATGTCGTTGAGGAAATGGATGCGGCTGGCGCCGGTGGCTGCCTGGACCGCCGCGCGGGTGAAGGCCCACGGGCAGTTGGTCATGGTGATCGCGTCGCCGTCCAGCGGCGCGGCGACCGAGAAGCCCGCGATGTCCGGGCGCACCGGCACCGACTCCAGATAATGGGCAACGGCTTCGGGCAGCGACGGAAACATGCTTGTCTGGAACACGGCGAAATGGGCGATCGTCAATTCGTCGATGTCGCAGATCGCGAAGCGGGCATGGGTGCCACTGATATCTCCGATGAGCGCGGTGCGCTGGTGGGCGTGCATCAGGTGCGGTCCTTTTCGTTTCCGTTGCGCGGGGGGCAAGCCATTCACAAAATTCAAGCATGTCCGCGTTGCCGCGGGATTGATCACCATCAAGACCGGATCGCAACCCCGGCGCCGGAGTATCGCATCCGGGCCCGTATCTGGCCGTTTGATTGCCATCAATGCAACCGCGGACTTCCGGGCCGAAAATATCTCTATTCGAAAGGTGTCCATAATGCGATTCCAGAACAGGCGCGAGGCCGGACGCGAACTGCTTGCGAGGCTTTCGAAAATCGATCGGCAGAATGCCGTGGTGATCGCGCTTCCGCGCGGCGGCGTTCCGGTCGGCGACGAAGTCGCGCGGGGCCTCGGCATTCCGCTCGACGTCATTCTGGTGCGAAAGGTGGGTGCGCCGATGCAGCCGGAACTTGCGGTCGGCGCGGTGACCGACGGAGAAGACATGCAGGTCACCGTCAACGAGAGCATCAAGGCGGAACTCGGCCTGAGCGACGCCGATATCGAGGTACTTGCGAAACGCCAGTTGCCGGAGATCGAGCGTCGCAGGAGACTGTATTACGAAGGCCGCAAACCGACGCCGCTCGCCGGCAAGACCGTCATCGTGGTCGACGACGGCGTCGCCACCGGCGCGACCGTCAATTCCGCCCTGCGGCTGATCCGCAAGCAGAAGCCGGCGCGCCTGATCCTGGCGCTTCCCGTCGCGCCGCCCGACGCGATCTCCCGACTGGAGAAGGAAGCCGACGAGGTGGTCTGCCTGCTCACCCCGGTGCCGTTCTACGCTGTCGGCGCGCACTATTCCGATTTTTCCCAGACGGAAGACTCCGAAGTGATCGAGATCCTGCGCCGCAGCCGTGGCGGGGAAACGGCGGCAGAGACGGAATAGGCGCTTTCCAGCGGCGATTTGCTCAGATCGTGTTTACCGGATTACGCTAGAAGAACGTCATGCGGTTCCCGACGTTTCTTTCCCTGGCGCTTGTCTCCATCCTGTTGGCGGCGCAATCCGCCGGCTCCGCACGGGCTGCGGATCTGATCGTGGCGATCGACATTTCCGACCAGGAAATGACGGTCACGTATCTCGGGCGGGAAATCCATTACTGGCCTGTCTCGACCGCACGCCCTGGCTACCGGACGCCGACCGGCACATTCCAGCCCTATCGCATCGAGCGCATGTGGTATTCGACAATATACGACAATGCGCCGATGCCGTACTCGATCTTCTTCCTGCGCGGCTATGCGATCCACGGAACGACCGACATCCGCAATCTCGGCAAACCGGCCTCGCATGGCTGTGTCCGCCTGAATCCCGACAACGCCAAGGCGCTCTACGAACTGGTCCGCAGCGTCGGCAAGGAATCGACGGAAATCGTCATCCGACCCTGAGGTCCTTCAGCCGGCCATCAGCCGGTTGAGGTCGCGTTGCATCAGCAAGGATCGCGTCACGCCGCCGAAGATGCGTTCGCGCAAGCGGCCATGCCCGAATGCGCCGGTGACGACCAGGTCGGCGCCGAAATCGCGCACCGCATCGACGAATTCTTCCGGACCTCCTCCCGTGGCGACTGATCTTGCTTCCGCGTCAACTTCATGACGCAGGAGATAACGAACGACGTCGTTGAGGCCCGGGGCATCGCCGGCGTCGTCTTCCGTCGCTGCAAGCACAACCGCCCGCTCTGCAAGTTTCAGCAGCGGCAATGCGAATACGATCGCCCTGCGCGCCTCGGGCGTCGCCTTCCATCCGATGACGACGCAGTCAGGATGCCCATAGACGGAGTTCTCGCCGACGAACAAGACCGGGCGGCCGGCGCCGCATACGA
Source organism: Oricola sp. (assembly GCA_049288075.1). GTDB lineage: Bacteria > Pseudomonadota > Alphaproteobacteria > Rhizobiales > Rhizobiaceae > Oricola. The sequence continues at coordinate 1,513 of JBAQHA010000326.1, read as the reverse complement.
GTTCGCCCGGATCGACCGAGCGGTAGATATCCCCGGGGTCCGCGCCGTGTGGCGTGCCGGAAACGATCAGGTCGGCAATGGTCGCATTTCCCAGCAACGCGTTTGTCGGCATGTCCTCCGCCTGCCGCCATGCGGAATTCTGACCGTCCCCTGCGGCATCGAAGAATTCGCGCTTCAATTCCGAAAACCGGGCACGGGCACGAAGGGCGCTGCGGTCCTCTGCTTCGGCCCCCCCGTTGATCGCATCGCCAAGCAGCGTCAGCCGGTGCGCGGCGGCGGTCATGCCGATCAGGTAGGCGTCGAGGTCGCCGGCAAGGTCGGTCGCATATTGCAGTCGCGCATTCGAAACGCCGTCGAACTCCATATGTACGAGAATGCTGTCAAACGACATGCACGCCTCCGTCACCGCACCCGTAACCCGTCTGTCGCTAAAGATCATCGAAGTCGCCCGGTCGGGCAGCATTGACGAGCGTCAATCGGGGCCCTTCACCAGGCGCCGAGATGCCTTGAATCGTCTGATTCCTGCTCTGGATACAGCGCGGTCATCAATTTGACATTGCCGACGGGGAATGGTGTCCTGCGCTTCGACGGCGTCAGGAGCAAATCTGCAAATGAACGAGATAGTGTTTTCGCCCGGCAGTTGCTGGAAATGCGAAAACTGCGCAGTCAGCAATCGTTCGATCTGTCGGGCCGCTTCCGAAGAGGCGGTGAGGGAACTGGGCCGCCTTTCGCATGTTCGTCATTTCGAAAAGGGCCAGGTTATCGTTTCGCAGGGCGAGGAAGCGCGCATTGTCGGCAATGTGGTCGGCGGCATCGTCAAGCTGACCAACATGTCGATGTCCGGCCAGCAGCAGATTGTCGGGCTCCTGTTTCCGTCGGATTTCTTCGGCCGCGCTTTTGCAGACCACTCCCGCTTTTCCTATGAAGCGGCGACCGACGTCAGCCTGTGCTGCATCGACAGGCACACCTTCGAGCACTTCATCGTCCGTTTCCCCGAAGTCGAGCACGCGCTTCTTCTGACGATACTCGACGAGTTGGACGCGACGCGTGAATGGGCGGCCATGATGTCCTGCCACACGACGATGCAGCGCGTGGCGGCGTTCTTCTTCATCCTGTCCAGGCGCTCGGATGCACGGTTCTGCGAAGAAGGTAAAACGCCGAGGAAGACGATCATCGCGCTTCCGATCGGACGGCGCGATATCGCGGCCTATCTCGGCACGACACCGGAGACGCTGAGCCGGAACATCCAGACGCTCGTACGCAAGAAGATGATACGATCCCTCGACACCAACCATTTCGAACTTCTCGACATGGGGGAACTCGTCCGGCATACCGGCGAATCGCGGGACGATCTGGAAGCTTTGTCGGGCGCGGCCGCGCGCCCGTCGTGATCCGCCTGTGGTGAGGCGTTATAGATGCAGGGGCTGATACCTGCGACGCCGCTGGCGCTGACGCTTCTCCTTTTTGCCGTCGCCGCCGCCGGCGTCTGGTTCTCCGGCGGGCGGCTCGTCGC
>JBAQHA010000325.1:0-2568 GCA_049288075.1 Oricola sp. | reverse complement strand
GACCGATACCGTGCCGAACGGGCCGAGGCCCGCGCCGAGCCCGATCTTGCGCAGGACCATCGCGACAACGACCATGGCGGGCCCGTGAATGAGGTAGACCGAATAGGACGCGTCGCCGAGCTGGACGAGCCAGCGCGGCACGGTGATCGATCCCGCGGTCTCGAAACGGACCAGCGCGGTGATGACCAGCGCCGCCGAAACGCCGAACACGACGGCGAGATCGGGCACGCCATGCGCGACGACGAGCCACGCGGCGATGGCGAACACCAGCACGCCCGCAGCGAGCACGCCCTTCGCCGCATCGAGTCGCAGCGACCGGAAGGCCAGCGCCGACAGGATGCCGAACGCGAACAGGATATTGTAGTCGGCCAGAAGGAACGACGCGGGATAGGACAGATCGACAAGACCCGTCAGGCGACCGACCGTCGCGGCGGCGCAGGTGGTCGTCCAGACGCAGATTACCGCGAAACCGAATGCGCGGTTGAGGATCGCGAGGCCGAAGACCAGGTAGAAAAGCAATTCGTGCGACAGCGTCCAGGCCGCCGTCAGCGGCGACGAGCCGTCGAACGGCAGTAGCGCATAGGCCCATAAATAGGAACCCGGCCCGGTCAGCGATTCCTCCTTCAGGCCGAGCACGAATTCGGCCGCGAGAAACAGCGAGAACACGACCCAGAAGGCGGGGAAGATGCGCACCAGCCGCGCCATGGCATAGCGCGAAACCCGCGACGGAACGCCAAGATCGCGCCGATGCACAAGCGTCATGATGAAACCGCTGAGGACGAAGAAATATTCCACCCCGGCGCTGCCCACCGAAAGAACCTTGAACGGCACGACTTCGTCCGCCAGTTGCCTGGCGTAGATGATGTTGGCGTGAAACAGGAGCACGGCCGAAGCGGCCAGACCGCGGCCGGCCTGCAGCACATTCAGCTTCGGTATTTCCTGGCTCGGCGGCGCCCCGGCCGCCATGACGCCAGTCGGGTTCATCGGCCTCTTCCCCCGCGCTCTCGGTTGTCGGCGCGCGCCAGTTCAATCCGCATAGGACGGGTCCTCCGCGTCCAGAATGCGTTTCATCTCGGCGAAATGGGCGAATTCGGCGTCCTTGTAGACGTCCCACTCCGCCGCCGTCGCCTCGGCCAGCGCGTCGTTCATGACATTGAGGTCCCGGCCGGTCGAATAGGCAAGCACCATCGTGCGCGCCGCGCGTTCGAGATGGTACATCGCGTCGAAGGCCTCGGCGACGGTCTCGCCGACGGTCGTCACGCCGTGATTGCCCATCATGACGGCGCGGTGATTGCCGATCGTGCCGGCGATGCGCTCGCCCTCGGCTTCTTCCGTGGCGATGCCGCCGAAGGAAAGGTCATAGGCGAGCCGGTTGTGGAAACGCGCGGTCACCTGGTCGATCGGCTTGATGATCGGGTCCTTCAGCGTCGCCAGCGTCGTCGCATAGGGCGGATGCAGATGCAGCGCGACCCGGGCCTGCGGCAGGTTGCGATGGATCGCCGAATGGATCGACCATGCCGATGGATCGGGCGCGTCAGCGCGCTTCATCGTTTCGGGATCGTCGGCGTCGCACAGCACCATCTCGCTCGCCTTCGCCATCGAGAAATGCCGCCAGCGCGGATTGACGAGGAATTGTCTGCCGTCCGGCGACACCGCCGCCGAGAAGTGGTTGGCGACACCCTCGTGCCAGTCGTAACGAGCGGCCAGCCGCAGCGCGGCGGCAAGGTCGATGCGCAACTGCCGTTCGTCGGTTTTCGCAAGAGCGACCACGTTCGTTCGCATCGTTCCGTCACTCCTCCGGCAGGTTTTCGAGCTGGGTGATCTGCGGCGGCGGGACCCTGCGCCATTTCGAACGCATTTTCCGGAGATCGGCCACGAAGGCGTCGAAGGTGCCGTAGATCGGCATCAGGATTTCGAAGCTCGCCGGGCTGAGATCGCGCGACGGCACGCAGGCCTCGACGACCTGCCTGTGATGCTGAGGCGACGTCCAGATCGAAGCGAACCCGACCAACTGGTGGATGATCTCGGTGCGCAACTCGTCGATGCGCTGATAGTGCGAGCGATAGATCGCTATCGTGGTGTAGAGCGCGGTCATGACCGCGAGGCCGACGATGGCGAGCAGCAGGATCGTGTCGCCGACATAGTGCCCCGATATGATCGCGTAGATCCAGGCGAGCACCGAGAAGACGACAAAGCTCTTGGAGACGCGGAAAGCCGCGTAGACCGCCGCCAGCTGATCCTTGTATTTCAGTTCGATCGCGTCGCCGATCTCCTCCAGCTTGCGGCGGAACTCGAACAGCCGCTGGTTTTCCTCCTCGGTGTGCTCCTCGCCGCGCGCGTCGCGCAGGATGTCGAATGTGGAGGACGTCAGGTCCTCGATCGCGGTCCACCCTTCCAAAGGCACGATCGCCGGCGGGATGTAGTCGCCGATGCGCTCGAAGGCGACATAGGTGAGATGGATCGCAGTCAGGAACAGGAAGAAGATCAGCAGCAGCGCGAAATCGGAAACGCCGAGGATGTCGAAGATGGTCTGGTAGTTCTGGACGACGTTGTTGACCAGTTCCAGGT
>JBAQHA010000324.1:0-1903 GCA_049288075.1 Oricola sp. | reverse complement strand
GATGGGCAACCATCCCCGCGAGCGCATGAGCGGCATTGGCGAGCACCTGTTCGGAGATCGAGTTGATCCCCTGCACGTCGGTGACGGAGTACATCATGGTGATGTCCGAGGGGCCGACATAGCGGCTGACATCGCCGCTCGCCACGGTCGAAACCATGAATTTCGGCAGGCCGATCGGAAGAGCGCGCATCGCCGCCGTGGCAAGGGCGGTGCCGCCGGAACCGCCCGCAGAGATGATGCCGCCGACATCGCGCCGTGTGCGGATGAAGCGCGAGGCGGCCTCCGCCATCGCGGTAACCGCCGCGCCCCTGTCGCCCGTGAACACCGCGCGCTCGCCGCGGGGATGATGGCGCGCCACCTCGGTTGGCGAGATATCGGCGGGGCTTGGCCGTCCGCTGGTCGACAGGTCCACCGTCACGGTTTTCACTCCAAGCCGCTTGAGGCTGTTGTTGAGGAAGGTCAGCTCCGCGCCTTTGGTATCGAACGTCCCGATGACATAGGCGTTGCGGCCGACCATCGCCGCGATCGGAACGGCCGTCACATCCGGCGAGTTATTGGCGCGCTCGTCAGCCGGGGCGCTCCGGATCGGCGGCGCGGCTGCCGGGCGGTTTTCCGCCGACCAGCGGTTCGGGATCGAGGTCGCGGAATAGGCGGGACGGGCGGCGCCGTTGCCGAATGTGTAGGACGGCTCGCCCTGCCGGTCGCCATGCTCGCGGGCGACGCTGATATAGCGCACCTCCGCGACCGGCTCCTCCCGGGCGACGATCTCCTCTTCATCCTCATCACGGCCGACGCCCAACAGACGGCGCTGCAGGGCTTCGTCCGCGGCGAACTCGCGCGCGCGCATCTCCCGGGCGATCCGCCCGTGCATCATGATGGCGATATCGCCGGACACCTCCAGCGCGACATCGAGATTCTGCTCGATCAGCAGGATCGACATCTCGCCCTGCTCCGCGAGTTGGCGCAGCATCGCCGCGACCTGATCGACGATGACCGGCGCAAGCCCCTCGGTCGGTTCGTCCATCACCAGCAAGCGCGGATTGGCAAGGAGCGCCCGCCCGATGGCCAGCATCTGCTGTTCGCCGCCGGAAAGCTGGGTGCCATAGCTCTTGCGCCGTTCCGCCAGACGCGGAAAGATCTCGTAGATGCGCTCCGGAGACCAGGGGCTGTCCTTGTCGCCGATGAACGCCAGCCGCAGATGCTCGTCCACGGTGAGCGAGGGCCAGACGCGGCGGCCTTGCGGCACATAGCCGACCGCAGCCCTTACGATTTCATGCGGGCTGAGCCCGGTCAGCTCCTTGCCATAGGCGCGGATCTCTCCGCCGGCGGATGGAACCAGCCCCATGATCGCCTTACAGAGCGTCGTCTTGCCCATGCCGTTGCGTCCCACCACCGCCAGCACGCCGCGATCAAGCGTGAGATCCAGCCCGTGCAGCGCCTGGACACGGCCGTAAAAGACCGAAAGCCCCCGCAATTCCAGCGCGGGCGCGGCGACGCTGCGGGCGAGCACCTCGCTCATCGCCTGCTCCCCAGATAAATGCGCTGCACGTCCGGGTCGGACTCGATTTCGTCCGGCGTTCCCTCCTTGAAGATATGGCCGTCATTCATGACCGTGACCGTCTCGGCGACGCGCAGGGCAACGTCGAGGTCATGCTCGATGATCGCGTAGCCGATATGGGCGGGCAGCGCCCTCAGGATCTGGATCAACTCGCGCCGCTCGGAGCTGGACAGGCCGGCGGCCGGCTCGTCGAGCAGAATGAAACGCGGCGCACCCGCCAGCGCCAGGCCGATTTCGAGCTGGCGCTGCTGGCCATATGCCAGCTCGCCGACGAGCATGTGCTGGACGTGGTCCAGATGAACGGTATGGGCAAGCTGATGCGCGGCCTCGTGGGCGGGGTCGCCA
>JBAQHA010000323.1:0-1622 GCA_049288075.1 Oricola sp. | reverse complement strand
CTCTCTGTCGTGCGCGCCAGGTCCTATGACGACGCGGTCGAGATGATCGACAAGCACGAGTACGGCAACGGCACCGCGATCTTCACCCGCAACGGCGATGCGGCGCGCGACTTCGCCAACCGCATCGAGGTCGGCATGGTCGGCGTCAACGTGCCGATCCCGGTCCCGGTCGCCTATCATTCCTTCGGCGGTTGGAAGCGGTCGCTGTTCGGCGACCACTCGATCTACGGTTCGGAAGGCATTCGCTTCTACACGCGACTGAAGACGATCACGACGCGCTGGCCGGACGATATCCACGAGGGAGCGATCTTCACGTTCCCGAGCATGAAGTAAGAGACGAAAGGAGCGATCCATGGCGGCACCGGGCGAAAATCTCAGGATCAACGGGGACCGGCTGTGGGACTCGCTCATGGAAATGGCGAAGATCGGCCCCGGCGTCGCCGGCGGCAACAACCGCCAGACGCTGACCGACGAGGATGGCGAGGGCCGCAAGCTGTTCAAGGCATGGTGCGACGAGGCGGGCCTCACCATGGGCGTCGACAAGATGGGCACCATGTTCATGCGCCGCGAGGGGACCGACCCGGACGCGCTGCCGGTCTATGTCGGCAGCCACCTCGACACCCAGCCCACTGGCGGCAAGTATGACGGCGTCCTCGGTGTGCTCTCTGGCCTCGAGATCGTCCGGACACTGAACGATCTCGGCATCAGGACGAAGCATCCGATCGTCGTCACCAACTGGACGAACGAGGAAGGCGCGCGCTTCGCGCCGGCCATGCTCGCCTCGGGCGTCTTTGCCGGCATCCACACGCTCGATTACGCCTATGGCCGCAAGGACCCCGAGGGCAAAACCTTCGGCGACGAGCTGAAGCGCATCGGCTGGCTCGGCGACGAGGAGGTCGGCGCGCGCAAGATGCACGCCTATCTCGAATATCACATCGAGCAGGGGCCGATCCTCGAGGCCGAGAACAAGCAGATCGGCGTCGTCACGCATTGCCAGGGCCTGTGGTGGCTGGAATTCACGCTGACCGGCAAAGAGGCGCATACCGGCTCCACGCCGATGAACATGCGCGTCAATGCGGGTCTCGCGATGAGCCGCATCCTCGAGATGGTGCAGGCGGTCGCGATGAGCGAACAGCCAGGCGCCGTCGGCGGCGTGGGGCAGATGTTCTTCTCGCCGAACTCGCGCAACGTGCTGCCGGGCAAGGTGGTCTTCACCGTCGACATCCGCTCGCCGAACCAGGAGAAGCTCGACCGCATGCGCGCGAAGATCGAGGCCGAGGCTGCCAAGATCTGCGAAGCGCTCGGCGTCGGCTGCTCGGTCGAGGCGGTCGGCCATTTCGATCCGGTGACCTTCGATCCGACGCTTGTCGGGCGCGTGCGCGGCGCGGCCGAAAAGCTCGGCTACAGCCACATGGACCTGATCTCGGGCGCCGGCCACGACGCCTGCTGGGCGGCGAAGATCGCGCCGGCGACGATGGTCATGTGCCCCTGTGTCGACGGGTTGTCGCACAACGAGGCGGAGGACATTTCGCAGGAATGGGCGACCGCGGGCGCGGACGTGCTGTTCCATGCGGTCGTGGAGACGGCGGAGATCGTCGAGTAACCGGGTTTCAGGGTAGGGG
>JBAQHA010000322.1:0-3481 GCA_049288075.1 Oricola sp. | reverse complement strand
GTCTGCGGACGCGATGGAAGGCGAGGCGGTCTTCAACGCCAAATGCGCCTCTTGTCACGGCGAAAACGCGGCGGGACAGGCGGGCGTCGCGCCGCCGCTGGTGCATGTCATCTACGAGCCGAACCACCATTCGGACGCCGCGTTCCATATAGCGGCACAGCGGGGAGCGCGCGCCCATCACTGGCCGTTCGGCGACATGCCGCCGGTCGCGGGCGTCGGCGAGGCCGAGGTCGACAAGATCGTGACTTATGTCCGCACGTTGCAGCGCGCGAACGGGATTTACTGATCCCGGCTCACGATCCAGTCGGAGAGCCTCGCCTTGCGCATGTCGGCCAGCAGTTCGACGAAGCCGCGCGCCTGGTGCTCGGCCGTCAGCCGGCCCTTTTCCGCGGTGGCCTTCGCGGCCTCGCCGACCGCGCCGCCGGGATTCACGTCCTGGGCGAGCCAGGCGAAGGCGTGGGTGCCCGTATGGGCGATGTGCTTGAACGCCTCGCGGGCGTCGGCGACGCGGGAGGGAAAGTCCTCCGCCTTGTCCATCCGCACCGTGTCGGGACGGAAATTCAGCATCAGCGAGGTTTCGACGTCGCCGCCATGGATGCCGTAGGCCTTCTCGTAGTCGCCATAGAGCCCGTCCGGCGTGCCGAACCGCATCCACGAAGTCTTGGCGACCAGCATGTCATGGCGCACGCGCAATTCGCGCGCGACGATGCCCATGATTTCCTCGTTGCCGCCATGCGAGTTCACGATGACCAGCTTGCGGACGCCCGCGCGGGCGACCGAGGCGCCGAGGTCGCACCAGTGGTCGATCAGCGTCGTCGCCGAAATCGTCAGCGTACCCGGCGAGCGGATATGCTCGTTCGACTTGCCGACCGACTGGATCGGCAGGACGCGGACATCGAGGCCGGCCGGGATCAGCGGGGCGACCGTCTCCAGCATTCCGGCCATGATGGCGTGGTCGGTCGAAACGGGCAGATGCGGCCCGTGCTGTTCCGTCGCCGCGATCGGCAGCACGGCGATCACCGCGTCGGGATCGAGGTTCTCGAATTCGCGGGTGGTGAAATCGCTCCACCAGAAACGGTTTGCCATTATTCTGTCCTTGCGGGTCCGGCGGCGACGGCCTCGATTTCGACGGTGAATTCCGGCCGCGCGAAGCCCGAGACGATCATCAGGGTCGAGGCGGGGGCGGGGTCAGAAAACAGGGCGTCGCGCACGGCCATGTAGGGCTTCAGATGTTCGCGCCCGGTCACGTAGGCATTGATGCGCACGATGTTGGCGAGCGTCATGCCGGCCTCGGCCAGAACGGCCTCGATATTGGCGAAACAGAGCCGCGCCTGGGCGTCCGTATCGGCGGGAATGGAATCGTCCGGGCCGATGCCGAGCTGGCCGGAACACAGGACGAGCCGCATGCCTTCGGGAACCTCCACGCCGTGGCTGTAACGGGCGAAAGGCGGCCTGATTCCGGCCGGCGTCAGATGGGTGAACAAGGGGCGCTCCGCTGTGATTTCGCCGCCCATAATGCAAACGGTGCGGGCAAAAACAAGCGTGCTGCATTTTTGGGCAAGCTGCGGTAAAACTGGGCTTGCGGCGAGGAGGAATCGTCACATTCGAACGGGAAATTCAGCCGCCATCATATTGGCGGGGCTGGCATATCTCTTGCATCGATTGCCGAGGACAAGAAGCATGGCAAATCGGCCATGCCCCAACAAACAGAGGTGTGAACATGAAACGGATGCTACTGGTGACCACCGCCCTGATGTCCGCCTGCTCGACGCAGGCGCTCGGCGCCGAGAAGGTGGTCTTCGGCACCAACTGGCTCGCCCAGGCGGAACACGGCGGTTACTATCAGGCGATAGCCGACGGCACCTACGCGGAGTGCGGCCTCGAGGTCGAGATCGCGCCGGGCGGTCCGCAGGTTTCCGGCCGTCCGCTGCTGTTGGCCGGCAAGTACGATTTCTACATGGGCGGCAACATGCTGCAGGCCTTCTCCGCGGTTGAGCAGGAGATTCCGCTGAAGGTCGTCGCGGCGCACTTCCAGAAAGAGCCGCAGGTGCTGATGAGCCATCCGGGGCAGGGCCTCGACACCTGGGAGGACCTGAAGAACGCCGAGCAGTTCATCCTCGGCGACGAAGGCTTCCAGACCTACTACCAGTGGATGGTCAAGGATTTCGGCTTCGACGAGTCTAAGCGCATTCCCTACACGTTCAACCCGGCGCCGTTCATCGCCAATCCGAAGTCGGTGCAGCAGGGCTATGTCACCTCCGAGCCCTACGCGGTAGAGCGTGAGGGCGGCTTCAAACCGAACCTGTTCCTCCTCGCCGACTACGGCTTCACCACCTACGCGACCACTGTCGAAACGATGCAGAAGACGATCGACGAGCGCCCGGAAGTCGTGAAATGCTTCGTCGAGGGATCGGCCAAGGGCTGGTACAACTACCTCTATGGCGACAACAGCGCCGCCAACGAGGCGATCAAGAAAGACAATCCGGACATGACCGACGAGCAGATTGCCTTCTCGATCGAAAAGCTCAAGGAATACGGCATCGTCGACTCCGGGGATACGGAAACCATGGGCATCGGCGCGATGACCGACGAGCGCATGGCCGACTTCTACGGCAAGATGGTCAACGCAGGTGTGATGAAGGACGGCATCGACATCAAGCTGGCGTACACGCTGGACTTCGTGAACCAGGGCGTCGGGCTCGACCTCAAGAAGTAACATCCGGAAAGGCATTCCCGCGTGGATATGGGTGCTGCCCAGAAGGCACAGACCGGCGGACCGCAGTTGATCCTGAGGTCCGTCGGGAAGGTCTTCGGCAACGACGTCGTCGCGTTGCGCGACGTCAACATGACCGTCAACCAGGGCGATTTCGTCAGCCTGCTCGGCCCGTCCGGCTGCGGCAAGTCGACGGCGCTCCGGCTGGTCGCGGGCCTGTCGTCGCCGACGTCCGGCGTGCTCGACTGGCGCGGCCCGCCAATGGGCAAGGCCGATGTCGGCTTCGTGTTCCAGGAACCGACGCTGATGCCCTGGGCGAGCGTGTTCGAGAATGTCTGGCTGCCGCTCCGGCTGCAGGGCGTCTCGCGCGCCGAAGCGGCGCCGACCGTCGCCGAAGTTCTGGCGCAGGTCAAGCTGACCGGCTTCGAGAACGCCGTGCCGCGCGAACTGTCCGGCGGCATGAAGATGCGAGTCTCGATCGCGCGCGGACTGGTCACCCGGCCGCGCGTACTCCTGATGGACGAGCCCTTCGCGGCGCTCGACGAGATCACCCGCTTCCAGCTCAACAGCGACCTGCTGGCGCTGTGGGAGCGCGAGCGCTTCACGGTCATTTTCGTTACCCATTCCGTATTCGAAAGCGTGTTCCTGTCGAACCGCATCGTCGTCATGGCGGCCCATCCTGGGCGGGTCTTCGCCGAGATGGACGTCGACGCGCCCTATCCGCGCGACGAGGAATTCAGGACGTCGGAAGATTATGCGCATCTGACC
>JBAQHA010000321.1:0-1507 GCA_049288075.1 Oricola sp. | reverse complement strand
ACACCCTGCTGACGACCAGCAGCGACGGCGTCGGTGTCGCGCTGGCGCAGGGCGAATTGCTGCTTGTTCTGCCGCTCGACGATCCCGGCTATCTCTCGGACGCCGACGCGATCTGCGTCACCGGCTTCGTGATCAGGGGCGACGAAGGCGGCACCTGGACCGGTTTCGAAACCCTCCGCATCGCGGCCCGCAAGGGCGGCTAACGATGCGCCGGAGCGTATCCAGGCGAAGTGGAAACCGGTTCGCCGTCCGGAAACGCGACAAGGCAGGGACTCGGACGCCTTCACCGTTTCGTTGAAACGGTGAAAGGGTCTAGAAATTCGCCGGCTGCAGGATCAGGAACTCGAGATCCTTCTCCGGATAGAAATCCTGCTTCGTCATCTCGAAAGTCGTCGGTCCCGTCTTTGTCACACCCTCGCCGCAGAACGAGACGAGGTTGTCGGTCGATCCCTTGTCGACGGTGAGGTGGAACGAGCCGATTGTGCCGAGCCGCCAGTTCGCGCCCGATGTCAGCACGTATTGAACGCGGTTCTCGGTAAAGGGCGGGTATTCGGCATTCGCCTCTTTCGTCCGGCGCGCGACAGCCGATGTGAAGGACTTGTCGAGGCAATAGCGGCGCTCGTATTCGTCGTAACCCTGACCGGTGAACTTGCCGCCCTCGTAGAAGGTGACGCCGGCTGTGCCGCCGACGCTCGGTCTGTAGGAGTGCTCCACCATGATCTTCTGGCCGGCCGGGAACGTCATCCACCACCAGTAGGTCGATTTCAGCACCCAGTAGGGTTCGTAGTGGTCGCTGATCGGCTCGTCGGCCGAGGTCGAATAGGCGTTGACGACCACGATGCCGCGGGCAACCCAGTCATCCAGCGTCTCCTTCGGCAGGCTCGCCAGCGCCTGGAACGCGGTCTCGCCGAAAGGAAACAACGGCACGCCATGCGCCTTCAATTCATCGGTTATGTCTATCCCCGCCGCGACGGCGTGCTGCTCCAGGGCAGGCACGATCGGCTGGCCGTCGGCCATGACGGTGAAGCCAAGGAAATTGTCGTCCGCGTTGTCCGGCAGCGCGACGCCTACCCACGGATTGTACTGGATGTCCGGCATCGGAAAGGCGACGATCGTCCTGACGTCGCGGTCGCTGTGATTGCGGAAGTCGTAGGACACGTCGATCCTGTCGAGCGAGATGGCGAGGTCCTCGCGGTCGAGCGAAATCGTTTCCGAATGGGCCAGGATGATCCCGCCCGTGCCGATCTCGGCGACGGAATCATTGGCGAGCGCCGGTGTGGCAAGCAGCATCAGCAAGACGAGAAGGCGAAGCATGGCGGAAGGCTCCAGGATATCCGTTGCCGACACTCATAGCCGGGATTTCCGCGCAGTTAAATGACGCCCGCAATCCGCAAGCGATCGCTTACTCCCGGTTGCTGATCCACCGGCACTGGTAGGGCGCGAACGTGATCTCTCCGCGCGCCGGATCGATGGTCTCGCCCGAAAGCAGGTCCTTCCAGGTCATGCC
>JBAQHA010000320.1:0-4186 GCA_049288075.1 Oricola sp. | reverse complement strand
GCCAGCGGAATCAGCGTATAGCCCTCGCGGCGCACCTGGCCGACCAATTTGGCCAGTTCCCGTCGGTGCACGAGCAGTTTCCGCAGACGGCGGGGTTCGTGATTGTTGTGCGTCGCGGACTCGTATTCGGGGATGTGGGCGCCCTGTAGATACAGCTCGCCCTTCCTCTCGGTGACATAGGCCTCTCCGATCGAGGCCCGTCCCCCACGCAAGGACTTGACCTCGCTGCCGGTCAGCACCAGTCCCGCCTCGAAGCGGTCCTCGATCTGGTAATCGTGGCGCGCCCGCCGGTTCTGGGCCGCGATCTGCTTCGCGCCCGCCTTCATGGTATTGCCAACCCGATGACTTAGTTGAGAAGGCCCGCGTGCACCATGGCCGAGCGCACCTTTTCCTGCGTGGCCGGCTGGATACGAACCAGCGGCAGCCTGACTTCGTCGTCACAGTGACCGAGCAGCTTGGCCGCATACTTGACCGGGCTCGGATTGGACTCGATGAACAGGGCCTGGTGCAACGGCATCAGCCGGTCATTCAATTCGGTCACCCGGTCGAGATCGCGGCGCTTCCAGGCGGCGTGCAACTCGGCACACAGCCTCGGCGCGACATTCGAGGTGACGGAGATGCAGCCGTGGCCACCCTGGGCCAGGAAGGGCACGACGGTGGCGTCCTCGCCGGTCAGTTGCGCAAAATCCCCATTGATGGCCGCGCGCGTTCGCGCCGGCCGCACCAGATCCGCCGTGGCGTCCTTCACGCCGACGATGTTGGGAAGCTCCGCCAGGCGCGCCATGGTCTCGACCGACATGTCGACGATGCAGCGACCCGGAATGTTGTAGATGATGATCGGAATATCGACCGCATCGTGAATGGCCCGGTAATGCTGGTAGAGGCCTTCCTGCGTCGGCTTGTTGTAGTAGGGAGTCACGATCAGGGCCGCATCGGCGCCGGCCTTCTTGGCGTGACCGGTCAACATGATCGCCTCTGCCGTCGAATTCGACCCCGTCCCCGCGATTACCGGTACCCGGCCTTTGGCCGCCTCGATGCACAGTGCCGTCACTCGCATGTCTTCCTCGTGCGACAACGTCGGCGATTCGCCCGTCGTCCCACAGGAAACCAGCGCGCTCGTCCCCTCTTCGATCTGCCAATCCACAAAGCGCTGAAAGGCTTCCTCATCCAGGCGCCCATCACGAAAAGGTGTGATTAGCGCGGTGATGGAGCCCGAGAACATAGGGCCGGACATATTCGAAATCCCTGAATTCGGTATGCTTTCCGCGGCCTACGGCAGGCCCGGTGACCGGCGACCATAGCTCCTGCTTAGATCAGGGGCAAGCGGACGAAGTCACCGCCCCCCTTGCGGGCGACCGGCCCGCCACATTACCCTCGCCCCATCTATCGCGGGCAGACGGAGACTGCTGTGACCCTACACGCTGGCAAGCGCGTTTCGGTCGTTTTCCTTGCGTTTTTTGTCGTCCTAGCCGCCGCTGCGCCGATGTCGGCGGGGCGGGCGGCGACGGCTGTCCTCTCCGAGGATGAACGCAAGCTCTACACCTCGGTCCTGACCTTGCTGGAGAGCGGGCAGTATGACCGCGGGCTTGCCCTCGCCGCGCAGGGATCGCATCCCTTGGCCACCAAGATCGTCAACTGGATGGATCTAGGCCGCCGCGATTCTCCTAGAAACTTCAGAGAGATAGCCTCGTTCGCCCAAGCCAACCCTGACTGGCCCGGCCTTTTCGCCCTTTATCGGAACGCGGAAATGTCGATGCCGGCCAGCGTTTCGCCCCAGGAGGTGCTGTCTTGGTTCGGCGACAAGCCGCCCATTACCGGAAAAGGCGCTTTGCGGCACCTGGCTGCCTTGTGGGACAGCGGGCAGCATGAGCAGGCCCGCGCAGCCGCGCGCCGGTACTGGATCAACATCGATTTTGATGAGCCTGAGGAAACGTCCTTTCACAGTCTGTTCAAAACGCTGCTCACCCGAGAGGTGGAGATCGAGCGGCTCGACCGCCTGCTATGGGATCAGCGTACCTCCGCCGCCCGCCGGCAGATCCAGCGGGTACCCTCCGGTCCGGCCGCTGTCGCGAGGGCTCGGCTCGCCTTGATCGACAACCGCCCGGGGGTCGACGCCCTGATCGACCGCGTGCCCTCCTCTCTCAAGAACGATCCCGGCCTGCTCTACGACCGTGCGGTCTGGCGCCAGAAGCGTGGCCGTTTCGAAGGCGTGGTGGAATTGATCGAGGCCTTGCCGGGCGAACTTCCCCAGGCCGCGGCCTGGTGGCGCCTGCGCAACTGGGTCGTGTGGCGCGCCCTTGACCGCAACGACTTCGCCCTCGCCTACCGGATGAGCGCCGGACACGGAAACGCAGAGGGGATCCCTTTTGCCGACGGCGAATGGCAGGCTGGATGGATGGCACTTCGCTATCTCGATAGACCGGAGGCCGCCTATCAACATTTCGCCCGTCTGCATGACGGCGTGACGTCCGAAATCAGCAAGTCCCGCGGCGCGTTCTGGGCGGGAGAAGCGGCCAGCGAGTTGGGGCGCCTGGAAGACGCCCGGCGGTGGTATACGGCCGCGGCGGCCTACCCGGCGACCTTCTATGGGCAGCTGGCGTCCCAGCGCATGGGGACCGGGCGTTCGGGGGCCCAATCGGCTCTCCTTCTGATCCCCGCGGCCAAACGCGACGCCTTCGAGGCGATGGAGACCGTGCAGGCGGTCCGCCTGCTGGGCCAGCTCGACCAACGCCGCCTGCAGGATCTGTTCCTCGCCAGGCTGCGTCAGGACGCCAAGGATCTCGATGACTTTCGGCTGATCATTGATCTGGCCAACGATGAAGGTCGCCATGACATCGCCCTGCGCGCCGCCAAGACCGCGCGGCGGGACGGCCACGACCTCGAGCCCCTGCTCTACCCACGCCGCACCCTGCCGACTGGGCCGGCGCCCGAGCCGGCTCTCGTTCTTGCCGTCATGCGCCAGGAAAGCGAGTTCTATCAGCTGGCGCGCAGCCCCGTCGGCGCCCTGGGACTGATGCAGCTGATGCCTGCCACCGCCCGCCATTCAGCCCAGAAGATCGGCCTGCCTTTCAGCCGCGACCGGCTCACCAGCGATCCGGACTACAATGTCCGCCTTGGACAGGCCTACCTGAAGGAGCTCCTGGAGCAGTTCGGCGGTTCCTACATCCTCGCTCTTGCCGCCTACAATGCCGGGCCAGCGCGCGTAACATCCTGGATCGGCCTTTTCGGCGATCCCCGGGACCCTTCCGTCGACCCGATCAACTGGATCGAGCGCATTCCCTTCAGCGAGACACGGAACTACGTGCAGCGTATTCTCGAAAGCCTCGTCGTTTATCGCGATCACCAACCCGACGATGAGACCCGTTGGGCGTTGCAGATCCCTCCGGTGGGTTCCTGAAGCGAATCCTGGCCCTCCCGGCGTGGGCACGAGAAGAAGAAAGGAAATGTCCACAATGGCAAGCGGCCGTCTTGCTGAGTTCGAGAGCGTAAGAGCCTGCGTCTTTGACGCCTATGGAACCCTCTTCGATGTCCACTCGGCCGTTCGCCGCGGCGGCGAATCGCTCGGCGACAGGGCTGCCGCCGTCTCCGAACTCTGGCGTCAGAAGCAGCTTGAGTACACCTGGCTGCGAAGCCTCATGGGCGCGCACGCGGATTTCTGGCAGGTCACGTCGGACGGACTCGACTTCGCCCTCTCGGCATCGGGGGTAACCGATCAGGCGCTCCATGAAAAGCTCATGGGCCTGTACTTGTCTCTCGACGCCTATGAAGAGGTTGCTGCCACCCTGGCATCCCTCAGAGAAGCGGGATTGGCTACGGCAATTCTTTCCAACGGCAGTCCACGCATGCTCGCAGCGGCCGTCCAATCCGCAGGGATCGAAGATCTGCTCGATGCGAACCTGTCCGTCGAGGATGTCGGAATATACAAGCCTGATGCCCGCGTCTATCAGCTCGCCGTCGACCGATTGGCCGTGCGCAAGGAGGAGATCTGCTTCCTGTCGAGCAATTGCTGGGACGCCAAGGGCGCAGCACATTTCGGCTTCAAAGTCGCCTGGATTAACCGCTTCAAGCGAGAGGAAGACCGTATGCCCGGCGCGTTCGCAACCACGATCCATCGTCTGGATCAGTTGCCGCCGCTCCTCGGAATCGGCTCTTGATGTAGAGTGCCCATCGTCCCCCGACATCATCA
>JBAQHA010000319.1:0-5059 GCA_049288075.1 Oricola sp. | reverse complement strand
GACCACCTCTCCCCCGCAAGGCAGGGGAGAGGAAGGAGCCCACCGCCCCGCCAGCAGTGAGAAGCGGTCGGCGAAGCCGGCCAATCGACACCGATGTGTCGACTGGAGCGCCGAACGCCCGGAGGTGAAGCGCGTCCCGCGAAGCGGGCGAAACAATCCGGCGAATCGTTTCGAGTGCTGAACGCGCAGGGCCGATGCCGAGCGAAGCGAGACAGCGGGAGATCGATGTTGGCGACTGGCCGCGAAGCCACGCCGCGCACCCGCCCTTCCCATTCCTTCTTCGCCTGCTACCTTGCCGGCGAATCGAGGAGACCCGCATGATCCGCATCGCAGTTCTGATCGCTCTGCTGCTCGCCGCCGTTCCGGCCGCCGCGCAATCCTTGCAGGGGCAGTACGAGGCGTTTCTGGAAAAGACGGTCTGGCCCGAGGCGAAGGCGGCCGGCATTGCCCGCGCGACGTTCGACAAGGCGATGGGCGCAAAGCGTCTCGACACCGGCATTCCCGGTCTCGTCAAACCCGGCTCCAAGGAGCCGCCGAAGGACCAGCATCAGGCCGAATTCTCCGCGCCGGCGAAATATTTCGACGAGCGCAATATCGGCTTTGTCACAGCCACCGGTCGCGCGCTTGCCCGCCAGCACGTCCGGACACTCGCGGCGATCGAGAAAGCCTACGGCGTGCCCGCGCGAATCGTCCTCGCCATCTGGGGCCGCGAATCCGGCTTCGGCAAGGTGAAGATCCCGCACGACGCCTTCGAGGTTCTGGGCGCCAAGGCCTTCATGTCGACGCGGCCGGACCTGTTCCGCGGCGAACTGATCGCCGCCCTCGTCATTGTCCAGCGCGGCCTCGCCGACCCGGCGGCCATGCGCTCCTCATGGGCTGGCGCGATGGGCCAGCCGCAATTCATGCCGTCATCCTACCTGCGGCACGCCGTCGACTTCGACCGAAACGGCCACCCGGACATCTGGAATTCCGTGCCCGACGTGCTCGGCTCCATCGCCTCCTACCTGAAGAGCTACGGCTGGCAGCCGGGGCGGGACTGGGGCTTCGAGGTGACCGTGCCGGCCTCGCTATCCTGCGCGCTCGAAGGCCCGGATCGCGGCAAGCCGTTTGCCGAATGGGCAAGGCTCGGCGTGGCGCGCGTCTCCGGCAAGCCGTTCCCGGACAGCGAATTGCGCCGCGAAGGCTTCCTGCTGATGCCCGCCGGCCGCTTCGGCCCCGCCTTCGTGGTGACGCAGAACTTCTACGTGCTGAAGGCCTACAACGAGAGCGATCTCTACGCCCTCTTCGTCGGTCATGCCGGCGACCGTATCCAGTGGGGCGACGCGAAATTCGCCGCATCGTGGCGGAAGACGGATTCGCTCTATCGCTCCGACATCGCGGCGATGCAGCGGGCGCTGGAAAAGAAGGGGTACGATGTCGGAGGCGCCGACGGCCTGCCGGGATTCAGGACGCGGCGTTCCATCGGCGATTGGCAACAGAAGAACGGTCAGGCGCCGACCTGCTTTCCCTCCGCCGGGCTGGTGAAGGCGATCCGCTAGATTTGGCTTGAGGGCAGGGAGCGTATCCAGCCCGCCGCCTCGTGCGCCTGCACCTTCGCCGCCCGGATCAAATTGTCGAAATGCCGGGTCAGCGCGGTCACCGCCTCCTTGGTGTTCAGCACCAGGTACATGTCGCCCATATAGACCGCGGCGCGGTAAGGGCCGAACACCGTATAGGGCGCCGAGAAATGCGACTGCGCGTCGTAGAGATACAACCTGAGCGACGGATAGAGGTCGTCGATCAGCCCGGCCATGTGTTCGATCTGGGCTAGGCGGGCCGGCGCCGCGAGATCGGCCCAGATCCCGGTGCCGCGCGCCAGATCCAGCAGCCGCTGCAGCGGCATGCAGATTTCCATGTCCGTTTCCGGCCGCCGCGTATAGGCGATACGCCCCTGAGCCTCGTCGATGCGTGAGGTCAGCGTCCGCTTGTTCTCCCGGCTCTCGTAGGAAATCACCGCGTCGGTGCGCAGCAGGTCGGGCACGGTGGTCGGCACGTAGCGGATCTTCGTTCCCACCGCCTCCGCGTGCCATGTCTCCAGCAGCGTCGCGTCCTGGTCGTCCGGCGCCTCTTCCAGTTCCAGCGCCGGCTTGATCGCCGCCGACACGTCCTCTGCCTGGCTCAGGCCCAAGAGCCAGTCGAGACTGACGCCGTGGACCGCGGCGATCCGCATCAGTGTCTCGGCGCGCGGCAGCCGCGTCACCTCGCCGGCGAGGAGTTGCGACAGCGCCGAGCGGTCGAGCCCGATCCCGGCGGAAAACGCCGAGCGGTTGAGGCCGGAGCGCTGCAGCAGCCGTTCCAGCCGTTCGCGGAAGATGCGCGAGGCATCTCGTTTGTCGATGCTGGCGAACATCGTGGCTTTCCTTTTGCAGGATTAAAGCCACCTTTGGAGACTTCAGTCAACAAATGAGAGATTTGATGACGAAATGCGAATGAAATTCACTATTCTCCCGTGGCGAAAGGAAATGTCAGGAGGCATCCTCGTTCCGCAAGGGGCGAATCATGAGCGAAAAGAACCGTTTGGAATGGCCGACGCTGGGTATGCTGGCGCTGTGCTACTGCCTTTGGGGTGTCAGTGGCCTGGCGATTTTTCCTGTCTGGCCGGCGTTTGGTCTGGTCGTTATGGCCATCGCGGCGGCTCTGCATTCCTCCCTGCAACATGAAGTCCTGCATGGCCACCCGACCCGCCACGCCAATCTCAACGAACTGCTGGTCGCGTTGCCGCTCGCGGTGTTCTACCCTTACCGTCGCTTCAGGCAGATGCATCTTTGCCATCATCGCGACGAACGCCTGACCGATCCCTATGACGATCCGGAAAGCTGGTATCGCGCTGCCGCCGATCACGGCCACCTGCCGTCATGGCTGCGCCGCCTGCTGGTCGCCAACAATTCGTTCGCCGGGCGCCTTGTGCTTGGCCCGCCGCTTATGGTCGCCGGCTTCCTCGCGGGCGAAGCCGGGCGCCTCCTTCGCGACGAGCGCGGCGTTCGCCATGCATGGCTCAACCACGTCTCCGGTCTTGCCGTGCTGCTCTACATCGTCTGGGGCGTGATGGGCGTCAATCCGCTGCTCTATGTCGCCACCGTGGCCTGGGGCGGCCTGTCGCTCATCGCGGTGCGCACCTTCTGCGAGCACAAGTGGGAAAGCGATCCCGCCGGCCGCACGGTGATCATCGAACGCGGCGGCGTCTTCGGCCTGCTGTTCCTGTGGAACAACCTGCACTTCGTCCACCACAAGCTGCCGCGCGCGCCGTGGTACGCCTTGCCTTCGCTCTACCGCGCGCGCCGCGAGGAGTGGCATCGAGAGAATCGCGGTTATGTCTTCCCGAATTACTGGGCGATCGCCCGCGCCTATGCTTTCCGGCCGAAGGAGCCGGTCGTTCACCCGGCATGGCGCATCGGCGAGGTCATCGTACCTGGCCCTGCGATCCACCCCGTCGGCGCGCCGACCGGTCCGCAGGTCGCCTGCAATGCCGCCGTGCCGGCGAAACCGCACCAGGACTGAAACCGACCGCTTGATGCCTTTTCGCGCGTCGCGCTTTACAGTCCCCGACATGGCACCCTAAACGATTGCATTTTGGCTTGAACACGGGATCCGAACTTTGAAAATGAACGTCCCCCAAACGCGGGCGGATGATGTGGCGAGCGCGCTGTTTGCCCATCCCGGCCACGAACTCCTCGTCTGCACGACACTGTCGGACCTCTCCGCTACGGTAAGTTTCATGTCGGACGGATCCGGAGGCCAGGGAGAGGATCGCTCCGCCTATTCCATCGAACTGATCGCGGATTGCGGCTGCCGGCTCGGCCCTGTCGCGGGCCATGCGCCGGATCGGGCCTTCTACGACGCGATCATGGCCGGCGACGCGTCGTTCTTTTCCGGGATTGTCGAAGCCGTCATCGAGGATCTCATTGCCACCGGGACGACGGTGCTGATCACGGACCCGATGGAGTATTTCAATCCGCTCCACGACCTCGCGAATACGATCGCCGACATCGCCATAGTCAGGGTCGGCCGGTACGGACGCAATATCGTGAAATTCGTCTATCCCAATGAGTATCCCGAGCTGTTCGATCCCGCTGCAGCCGCCCTGCGGAGGGATCTCTGCGCCGAGGACCGGGACCTCGTCGACGAGCGCGGCGAGAGGTACCTGCCTTTGCGGGCGGAGAAGCAGCGTTTCCAGGAGACAGGCAAGCTCGCCGGGCGAAGCTGCGAATTGCTGTTCGCCGACCCGGTTCGGCTTGCAGACGTTCCGTTGCCGTCGGAGACCATCTTCAAGAGAGCCTTCTACGAGGAGTATGGCAGCCAGGCCGTGGCCGCCGGCCGGTACTCACGCCACCTGACCTTCCAGGACCACGTGCTTCCGTTGACCCGTGAACTCGTGGCGCGTGAAGCGGGAGAGCTTGCCGTGTCGCAATCGACCGGTATCGGCTTATAGGGCGAGGCCGGATCATGCGCGTGTTGATCACGAACATCGCAATGTCGGCGCGTACCGGTACTGAAATCGTCACGCGGGATTTCGCTGCGGGACTGACGCGGCGAGGTCACAAGGTCGAGATCTTTACCGGCGGAGAGAGCGGGCCGTTGGCCGTCGAACTGCGCCGTTGGGGGATTAATGTCATCGGAGATGCCGGACAACTTGCCCGGCCCGATCTCATTCACGTCAATCATTTCGAACACGCCCAACCGGCGCTTGCCCGTTTTCCCGACGTGCCGGCTGTCGTCCAGTGTCATGATGCGACGGATACCAATTCCCGTCTCCACGCAACTCCGGCCATTCGCGCCTGGTGCGCGGTGTCGGATGCCTGCCTCAAACGGGTGGTCCGCGAAACCGGAATCGATTCTTCCCGCGTGGCGATTCTGCCGAACTACGTCGATCTGCGTGCCGCGCCTGAACTGAAACGCCGTAACGCCAGGCCGAAGCGCTGGCTGTTCGTCGGGGAGAAGCCGCGGAGCATGGAATTGGCCCGGACGCTCAGGTTGCTGTCGCTTTTCCATGGCGCTCGGCTTCGGGCGTTCGGTCCCTATC
>JBAQHA010000318.1:0-11266 GCA_049288075.1 Oricola sp. | reverse complement strand
CATATGCGACGCCCGCATGGCCGGCCGCCGACGCCGCCGACGCGCCCGCCTGGCCGTCGAGGATCATCGCCGACATCTGAAATAGCGCCGAAACGGTCTCGCCGAGATAGCCTTCCAGCGCTACCCTGTCCGTCATCGGATCGTCATAGAGATCGAAGATGCGCGCTTCGGTCAGATTGGCAAGCGCGATGCGCGGAAGTCTGTATTCGTCCGCCGCATGGAGCAGTGCGGCAACAACCGGATGCGCCCGGCCTTCCCCCTCGCGTTCCCCGGAGACGACCTCGCGCCACCATTGCAGCCGGATTTCGCCCGGCAATGGTTCGGAGACAAGATCGCGAATGCGCGCCGTTTCCAGGTTGAAGGCATAGAGCGCGGCGAGCGCCGCCCGCTTCTCTTCCGGCGCGTAGAGCACCGTCAGGTAGCGTTCGCGGTCGCCCTCGCGCAGGAGGTCGAGGCAATGCCGTGCATGTTCAGGGTTCATCGACCGCGATCAGGGCCGCGGCGACGGCCCGGTCCTCGGCAAGCAGCACGTTGTAGGTCCGCACGGCCGAACCCGTGCTCATCGCATCCGTGACGATGCCCTTCTCGCGCAACGCCGCCTGCAACTCCTTCGGCGGGCGGCGGAAGTCCGGCCCCATCCCGATCAGCAGCACCTCGATATCCTCGGCCTCGTCGAAAACCCGGGCAAGCGACTCATGCGTGACCTCCTCGAATGCGCGCGCGTTCCATCCGTGCACGCCCGAGGGCAGGCACAGGATCGAACCGCGATGCGACATGTCGGCGAAGCGGAAACCGCCCGCGCCGTAGGCGTCGATCGGCGGGCGGCCCGGAAAATGCGCCGCGCGGATTTCGATTCCCTTGGCCACACGTGCCTCGCGTCAGGACTGGAGGTCGACCGGCTGCGTGTTCGCCGTCGCTTCCTTCTCGACCTCGTCGCGGTCGAGCGCTCCCGACCGCAGCTTGAACAGGATCAGCAGCGGCGCCGCGATGAAGATCGACGAATAGGTGCCGACGACGACGCCGAAAATCATTGCCGCAACGAAGGAACGCAGCACCTCGCCACCGAAGAAGAACAGCGCGATCAGCGCCAGCAGCGTCGTCAGCGATGTCTGGATGGTGCGCGGCAGCGTCTGGTTCATCGAAAGGTCGAGGAGTTCGGGCAGCGGCATCTTCTTGTAGCGGCGCAGGTTTTCGCGCACGCGGTCGTAAACGACCACCGTGTCGTTCAGCGAATAGCCGACGATGGTCAGGATTGCGGCGATGCTCGACAGGTTGAACTCCAGCCCTGTCACCACATACATGCCGATGGTCATCAGCACGTCGTGCGACGTGGCGACGATCGCGCCGACCGCAAATTGCCACTCGAAACGCAGCCAGATGTAGACGAGGATCGCAAACAGCGAAGCCAGGACGGCGATGGTGCCGGCCTGCGCCAGTTCTCCGGACACCGTCGGCCCGACCACTTCGACGCGGCGGAAGTCGTAGTCTGCCTGCAACTCGCCGCGCACCTTGGTGATGACAGACTGTTCGGCGTTTTCGCCGCCGCCCTGCTCCTCGACACGGATCAGCACGTCACGCGACTCGCCGAAACCCTGCACCTGCACGTCGCCGAGATTGAGCCCGTTGAGGCGCGAGCGGATGTCGCCTATGTCGGCGGCCTCGCCCTTGGCCTGGACTTCGATCAGCGATCCGCCCTTGAAGTCGATGCCGAGATTCATGTTCACGGTGCCGAACAGCACCATCGACGCGATCACCAGCGCGGCGGAGCCCGAGAAGGTGAAGCGGCGCAGCCGCATGAAGGCGACGCGGGTTCCGTCGGGCACCAGGGTCAACGGCCCCCGTGGCAGTTCCTTCGGCTTGTTCCGGCGTACCCAGAAGGCGATCATCCAGCGCGTCAGCACGAAGGCGGTGAAGACGGTCGTCACGATACCGATGGCGAGCGTTACGGCGAAGCCACGGATCGGGCCGGAACCGAGATAGAATAGGATGACGGCAGCGATCAGCGTCGTCAGGTTGGCGTCGACAATGGTCGCCAGGGCGCGTTGGAAGCCGGTATCGATCGCCTGGATCACCGACCGCCCTGCCGCCCGTTCCTCGCGTATGCGCTCGAAGATCAGAACATTGGAATCCACCGCCATGCCGACGGTCAGCACGATGCCGGCTATTCCGGGCAACGTCAGTGTGGAGCCGAGGAAGGTCAGCGCAGCCAGGATCAGCACGACGTTCACGGCGAGCGCCAGGTTGGCGACGAAGCCGAGAAAACCGTAGACCAGGAACATGAAGACCACGACGAGCGCCGCGCCGATCAGGCCGGCAATCTCGCCGGCGGCGACCGAGTCGGCGCCGAGGCTCGGGCCCACCGTGCGTTCTTCCACGAAGGTCGGCGTCAGCGGCAGCGCGCCGGCGCGCAGCAGGATTGCGAGGTCGTTGGCGCCCTCGACAGTGAAACTGCCAGAAATCTGGCCGGACCCGCCGAGAATCGGTTCGCGGATCACCGGCGCCGAAATCACCTGCTTGTCGAGAACGATGGCGAAGGGCCGACCGACATTCTCCTGCGTCGCGCGGCCGAAGCGCTGCGCGCCCGTTCCGTCGAAGCGGAAAGAGACGATCGGTTCGTTGGTGCGCTGGTCGAAGCCGGCCTGGGCGTCCTCGAGGTTCTCGCCGGTGACGATTTCCCGGGTTTCGATCAGGTAGGGAACAGGGGGATCGTCCTGCGAGTAGAGGATTTCGGAGCCGACGGGAGGACGGCCCTGGATCGCGTCCTGCACCGGCATCGACGTATCGACCATCTGGAAGGTGAGGCGCGCCGTGGTGCCGATGATGTCCTTCAGTCGCTGCGGATCATTGAGGCCCGGAACCTGCACGATCACGCGGTCGGTGCCCTGGCGCTGGATGGTCGGCTCGGTGGTGCCGAGCTGGTCGATACGGCCCCGAAGGACTTCGACCGTCTGCGACACGGCTTGCGACATCCGGTATTCAATGCCCTGATCCGTCAGGTTCAGGTTGAACAGGCCGGGTTCCGGCTCCTGCAACTCGACCTCGTGCAGGATGCCGCCGGAAAGAAGCCCCGACGAAACCGCCTGCGTGAGCGGCGCAAGCGCCTCGCGTGCCTTCTCGATGTTTGCCGCGTCGCGAATCCGCACCGTCACGACCTGATCGCGGCCGGATAGGCCGGTATAGCCGATGCTGGCGTCGCGCAACAGGCGGCGAGCCTCGTCGCGTACCGACTCCAGCCGGTGCTCGACCAATTCCTTGCGGTCGAGCTTCAATTGCAGATGGACGCCGCCCTGCAGGTCGAGACCGAGAGCGAGTTGCTTTTGCGGCAGGAATCCCGGGAAAGACGCAACCGTCGAACTGGAAAACAGGTTGGGCGCGGCAAACAGCACGCCGACGATAATCGTCAGCCAGATAAGAGCCGTTTTCCAGGGTGCAAAGTACAGCATTCGCGTCTGTCCGCCTTCAATTTTTGCCCGGCCGGATCGAACCGTCGCACTGCGCCGGGCGTTCGTGTGCGGCCACCTGTTTTCGCGATTGCGCCATTATGAAGGCGCGAAGGCCGCGGGCCTTCCTTATTTTTTCGCCGTATCGTTCGCCGCGACCGGTTCGCCCTTGATGCGCACTTCGGCGATCATCGCTCGCGCCACGCGGATCTTCACGTTCGG
The DNA here is from genome assembly GCA_049288075.1 of Oricola sp. Taxonomy (GTDB): domain Bacteria; phylum Pseudomonadota; class Alphaproteobacteria; order Rhizobiales; family Rhizobiaceae; genus Oricola. The sequence continues at coordinate 7,604 of JBAQHA010000318.1, read as the reverse complement.
TGCGATCTCGACTTCGACTTCGTGGTCGTCGACGACCTTCGTCACCTTGCCGATGATGCCGCCGCCGGTCACCACTGTGTCATTGCGGCGGATCGCCTTCAGCATCTCTTCGCGCTTTTTCACCTGGGTGCGCTGCGGACGAATGATGAGAAAATACATCACCACGAAAATCAGCAGGAACGGCAAAATGCTCATGAGGACGTCTGCGCCGCCGGCCGAACCGCCGAGACCCTGCGCGTAAGCGGGTGTTATGAACATGAAATACTCCAATGAATGCGCGCCGTGACGCGCCTTGCAAATTTGTCGCGAATATAGTCAGCAAAAGCCCCAATGCAACAAAAAGCGGGAACTGATTGCGGCTATCGCCGCGCCGCGCCCGCAAGGGGGAAAATGCCATGGCGGACGTCGTCGACGCCTTGAACGACAAACTGGATCGGCTAATCGCCGCGCTGGAGCGGCTCGCGCCCCCGCCACCGCCCGCGCCTGACTTCGCGGCCAGCGAGTGCTTCATATGGGATGCAGCTGCCGCGGCACTGTCGCCGGTGCCGGTGGTCAACCGCGTCGACATCGGCCTGATCCGCGGCGTCGACCGCGTTCGCGATATCCTGCTCGACAACACACGGCGCTTTGCCGAGGGCCTGCCGGCCAACAACGTGCTGCTTTGGGGCGCGCGCGGTATGGGCAAATCGTCGCTCGTCAAGGCGGCGCATGCCACTGTTCGCAGAGAGACCGGCACGCCGCTCAAGTTGATAGAGATCCACCGCGAGGATATCGACGCCCTGCCCCGACTGACGCATATCCTGAAGCCGGCCGCCGCCCACTTCATCGTCTTCTGCGACGATCTGTCTTTCGATCATGGCGACACATCGTACAAGTCGCTGAAGGCCGCGCTCGACGGCGGCGTCGAAGGCCGCCCGGACAACGTGATCTTCTACGCCACGTCCAACCGCCGCCACCTGCTTCCCCGCGACATGATCGAGAACGAACGCTCGACCGCGATCAATCCGTCGGAGGCGGTCGAGGAAAAAGTGTCGCTATCGGATCGTTTCGGCCTCTGGCTCGGTTTTCACAAGTGCAGCCAGGACGAGTATCTGGAAATGGTCGACGGTTATGTACGCCATTTCGGACTGGAGATCGACGCCGTGGAACTGCGCCGCGATTGTCTTGAATGGGCCACGACGCGCGGCAGCCGTTCGGGCCGCGTCGCCTGGCAATATGTCAACGACCTCGCCGGCCGCCTCGGAAAGCGAATCGAGGCGACAGGTTAGTTCAGGTAGGTCGCCGGGTTCACGGGCGTCGAGTTCTTGCGGACCTCGAAATGCAACTGCGGCTGCTTGGCCGCGCCGGACATGCCCGACGCCGCGATCTGCTGGCCCCGTTTGACCGTTTCTCCGCGCTTCACATCGATTCCGGAGACATGGCCGTAGACGGTGACGAGACCGTCGCTGTGCCGCACCAGGATCGTCTTGCCGAGTTCCTTCAATCCGTCGCCGGCATAGATCACCACGCCGTTCTCGGCCGCCTTGACCGGCGTGCCGTTCGGAACGGAAATATCGATGCCGTCATTCGGCTTGCCGCCATTGTTGGAGCCGAAGGCGTTGATCACGCGGCCCTGCACCGGCCAGCGCATTGCACTGACGCCTGTCGCTTCGGGCGCTTTTACCGATGCCTGCGTCTCGATCTTGGTGATCGAGCCTTCGGTGGTCTTGGCGGCCTGCGATGGCGGAGTGTAGCCGGTGACGCCGTTCGGCGCGGTCGCCGCCGGCTTGACGCTTCCGGTCGTCATCGGATCGATGTTCTTCGCCATCGCGACTTGCGAGGGTTCGGACGCAGACAGGCCCGGAATGATCAGCTTCTGGCCGAGGCGCACGGTGTCGGTCGACATCGAGTTGACTTGCTTGATTGCGCCAACGCTGGCGCCCGTGCGGCGCGCGATCCCCGACAACGTGTCGCTGGCCACGACAGTGTAACGCCCGCCGGCCTCGATCACGGCGGCGCGCGCCGGCGCGGAAGCCGAGGCGACCGTCTGGCCGACAGGGCGCAGCTGCGGTGCCGGCGCCTTGGCCATGGCCGCGGAATTACGATTTCCGATCGAGGACGACGCCGCGATCGTCGACGGGTTCCGGTCAGGCGTCGATACGCCGGCCGTGCGCGAATAGACATAGGTCGGGATCAGCAGGCGCTGGCCCGGCAGGACAGATTTCGGATCGGAGATGCCGTTGGCTTCCATGATCGCGTTGGCCGGCACGCCGTAGCGCTTGGCCAGATTGTAGACCGTTTCGCCCTCGCGCATCGTCACCTGGGTCGCGCCGGCAGTTGACCAGCCTTCCTTCGACGTCGCCTCGGACCGCGCGGTCGCTTGCGGCGCGGCGGAGCCGAAGCGCTCCTGGGCGGGTGCGATAGAGGATGTGGTTATCGGTGACACATTGGCGGGTGCGCCATAGGCTGGCGTCCCGACGGGCGCGGCCACGGGCTGGACCGACGCAACCGGATGCGGGACTGGCGACTTGGCATCGGAAGGCCGCGGCAGCATCGTCCGCTGCACGGGCTGCGGCGAAATCGAACCGGTGGTCGTCTGGTCGGCGCCCGGATCGTAGTTGGGCTGCCCGTAGGTTTGGGGGCTTTGCGCCCGCGCTTCTGCTTGCGTCGGAATCGCGCCGGTATAAAACCCGTCGGAAAAGCGGACCGCGTCCGAACTGCAGCCGGCCACGAGGCCGCCGATGGACAGAATCGTCGCCGCCCTCAACAGGCGAAACATCTCCGGACTGGTGAAATTTCTACGCATCACGCCACTCACATCCCTGAGGATCACGGCGTGATTAAAGCGCGTTAATGTTACTGCCCGGTTAAGCCGTTGTTACGAAATGGGAGTCCGTCCGGTGATTCCACGACAAAAAGTGCCTCAGAGTACCGCCGGAAGGCCGCGCCGGATCGGTTGGAACCGCACCGTTCCGATGTCCTCGCGTTCGAATCGGCTGCCGATCTTGGTCATCCGCACCAACGCTTGCGGCTGTTCTGCGCCACCGATGGCGCAGATCATAATGCCGCCGGACGTCAGTTGATCGACGAAACCGCGCGGCAGAGAATCGAACGCCGCCCAGCAAACGATGCGGTCGAAAGGACCGTCGGTGGAACCCGACGAACCGTCGCCCTGGGATGCGACGACGTTGGTGATGCCGAGACGGCGGAAGCGCTGCACCGCGCCCTGATGCAACGTCTTGAACCGCTCCACCGTATAGACCCGCTTGGCGAGCCGCGACAGAACGCTGGCCGAATAGCCGGAACCGGTGCCAATCTCCAGCACGCGCTGGCTGCCGTCGAGCTGTAATTCGTGGAAGATCCGCGCCTGTAGGTCGAGCCCCTCCAGCGTTTCCCCGCAGGCGATCGGGATCGTGCGCGGCCCCATGATGATATGATGGTATTCCGCATCGACGAAATCGCGCCGCGGCGTCGCCTCGATCGCACTCATCACCGCCTTGTCGTCGATGCCCGCTGCGCGCATGCGCAGGATGAAAGCCGCGAAACCCTCGCGGTCGCCCTCGGCGACCATGCGCGGTCCGGCCGTCATGCCAGCGCCTCCTCCAGGCGTTTCGACATTGCGTAGTCGGTCAGGTCGAGCTTCAGCGGCGTCACCGAAATCCGGTTACGCCTGAGCGCCATCACGTCGCTTTCCCCATGCACGTCGGATTGCTCACGGCCGAAACGTATCCAGTAATAGGGAAGGCCACGCCCGTCCGCCCGTTCTTCCACATAGATGCCGTGCAGCAGTTTTCCCTGGCGGGTCACGTCGACGCCGTCGATCTCGTCGATGCCGCAATTCGGGAAATTCACGTTGAGAAAAGTTCCCGGCTCCAGGTCGACGGCGGTGAGCCGTTGCAGCAGCGCCGGTGCATGATGCTCGACGACCTCCCAAGGCACGACGCGGCGGTTGTCCGCATAGCTGTATGCCTGCGACAGCGCGATCGAACGCACGCCGAGCAGCGTTCCCTCCATCGCGCCGGCGACCGTGCCCGAATAGGTGACGTCGTCGGCGAGATTGGCGCCGGAATTGACGCCGGAAAGCACGAGGTCCGGCTTGCCGTCCATCACATGCGTCATCGCCATGATGACGCAGTCGGTCGGCGTGCCGCGCAGCGCGTGGCGCTTCTCGGAGATCCGCCGCAACCGGAGCGGATCGTTGATCGTCAGCGAATGTGCGAGCCCGCTCTGGTCGGTCTCGGGCGCGACAACCCAGACATCGTCGGAAAGCTCCGCCGCGATGCGTTCGAGGGCAGCCAGGCCCTCTGCGTGAATACCGTCGTCATTGGTAATCAGGATTCGCATCGTCTTCCTTCCGTATCAGGCGCCGATTGTCTCCATGCCGCCCATATACGGTTTCAGCACGTCGGGCACGCGAATCGTGCCGTCGGCATTCTGGTAGTTTTCCATGACCGCGATAAGCGCGCGACCGACCGCGACGCCCGAACCGTTGAGCGTATGGACGAAACGCGTGTCCTTCTGTCCCTCGGCGCGGTAGCGCGCGTTCATCCGCCGCGCCTGGAAATCGCCGCACACCGAGCACGACGAGATCTCGCGATAGGCGTTCTGGCCGGGCAGCCAGACCTCGATGTCGTAAGTCTTGCGCGCTCCGAATCCCATGTCGCCGGTGCACAGCACGACGGTGCGGTAATGCAGGCCGAGCTTCTGCAGGATCGTCTCCGCGCAGCGCGTCATCCGCTAGTGCTCCGCAATCGAGCTGTCCGCGTCGGTGATCGAGACCAGTTCGACCTTGTAGAACTGGTGCTGGCGCAGATAGCCGCGCGTATCGCGCCCCGCCGACCCGGCTTCCGAGCGGAAGCACGGCGTCAGCGCAGTATAGCGGCGCGGCAGCGTGGCGGCGTCGAGGATGTTGTCGCGCACCAGGTTGGTCAGCGAGACCTCCGCCGTCGGGATCAGCCAGAGTCGCGAAGCATCCCGGTATTTCTCGACAAAGGCTTGGGACTCTTGCGCAATGAAATCTGGCCAAGGCAAAAAAACGTCGCCGCCAACTTTCGATTTGTAGGTTTCCCATCCTTCCTGAAGCTTCTGAAGCCTCGCGAAATCTTCTTGGAATTCAGGTGATTGATTTAATAGGCGCTTCGATCTTTGAGTTTCGAACAAGTCTTCGGCGAATTTCGGCAACTGTCCGGTGCCATACATCGCCTCGTCGCGCACCAGCAACGGCGGCTGAATCTCCGTATAGCCATGCTCCTGCGTGTGCGTGTCGAGCATGAACTGGCCGAGCGCCCGTTCGAGCCGCGCCAGCCCGCCCTTCAGGATCGTAAATCGTGCGCCCGACATTTTCGCCGCCGTTTCAGAGTCCATCTGGCCGAGCGCCTCGCCCAGCTCGAAATGCTCCTTCGGCTCGAAGTCCATGACAGGCTTCTGGCCGCTGATCCGCACCTCGACATTGTCGTTCTCGTCCGCGCCAACCGGCACGTCGTCCATCGGAATGTTCGGCAGCCGCGACAGCACGTCGTTGAGCCTGGCATCGAGTTCGCGCTCGGTCTCCTCGCCCGACTGGATGAACGCCTTGATGTCGGCGACCTCCGCCTTCAGCGCCTCGGCGCGGACCATGTCCTTGGCCGCCATGGCCGCGCCGATTTCCTTCGACGCGGCGTTTCGGCGCGTCTGCGCCTCCTGAAGCCTTGTGACATGCGCGCGGCGCATTTCGTCGAGTTCGATCAGGGCGGCGCTTTCCGGCGCAGCGCCGCGTTTCTTGAGCGCCTCGTCCAGCGCCTGCGGATTGTCACGGATCCAGCGGATATCGAGCATGGCTCAAGTCCTGTGAAACAAGGAATCGGGAAAGTGAAGGGTCCATCGCCCGAAAAGGCGGCGACGGTCAAGGGCAGCGCGCGTCGCGCCGCCCTCAGGACGAGGTTTTGTCTTCGTCCTTGGCGTCCGCTTCGGCCGCTTCCTCTTCATCCCCGTCCCGCGCGGCATTCGCGGCGCGCTGCTTTTCCACGTAGCGCGCCGACAGGATCGACAGTTCGTAGAGCAGGATCGTCGGGATCGCGAGGCCGATCTGCGTCAGCGGATCGGGCGGCGTCAGGATGGCGGCCGCGACGAAGGCGAACACGATCGCGTATTTGCGCTTGTCGGCGAGCGAGGCCGCCGAGACGATCCCGGCGCGGGCCAGAAGCGTGATCGCCACCGGAAGCTGGAACACCAGCCCGAAGCCGAAGATCAGCGTCATGATGAGGCTGAGATATTCCGACACCTTCGGCAGATGCTGGATCGATGCGAGGCCGTCGCCGCCGGTCTGCTCCATCGACAGGAAGAACCACATCGCCATCGGGATGACCATGAAATAGACCAGGGCCGCGCCCGTCGCGAAGAGGATCGGCGTCGCGATCAGGTAGGGAAAGAACGCCTGCCGCTCGTTGCGGTAGAGGCCGGGCGCCACGAAGCGATAGAGCTGCGAGGCAATCACCGGGAACGCCAGCACCATACCGCCGAAAGCGCCGATCTTGATGCGCGTGAAGAAGAACTCCTGCGGCGCCGTGTATATGAACCGCACCTGGTCCTCGCTGAAGCCTCCAAGATGAACGGCCCACCTGAACGGCACGACCAGCAGGTTGAAGATGTGCGCCGAAAGAGCGTAGCAGAAGATGAAGGCGATGAAGAACGCCCCGACGCTCCACAGCAGGCGCGTGCGCAGTTCGATGAGATGCGTCATCAGCGGCGCCGCCGATGCCTCCATTGCTATTTCCTCGTCGACCTTGGTCACGCTTTGCCCTCGCCGGGTTCTGCCTTGGCTTTCGCCACGGCTTTCGGCTTTGCCGGGGCCTTGGCGGTCGCGGACTTCGCCTTCGCCGCAGCAGGTGCCTTGGCTGCGGCGGGAGCCGTCGCCTTCTTCGGCGCCGCCTTGGCGGCTGTCGCCGCGGGCTTCGTCACGGCCTTCGCGGCGGCGGGCCTTTTCGCGGCGGGTTTCTTGGCCATGGTGACCGCGACCGGTTCGGCGGCCGATGCCTTCGCCTTCTCCTGCGCGGCACGCATGTTGTCGCCCGAACTGTCGAGAGCGGTCTCGGCCGCGCTCTTCGGCTTGGCCGGCTTTTCGACGTCCTGCGTCGCCTTTTTCAGTTCGGCGCTGATGTCCTGACCGATCTTGCCGAGAGGATTGAGCGCATCCTTGATCTGGTTGCGCGGATCGAGCCCCTTGAGATCGCTCGCGATGGTGCGAACGTCATCGAGTTCGGCTTCCTTCAACGCTTCATCGAACTGTTTGCGGAAATCGCCCGCCATCTTGCGCATGCCGGCCGTCGTCTTGCCGAACGTGCGCAGCATTTTTGGCAGGTCTTTCGGGCCGACCACGACGATCAGCACGATGGCCACTACGAGCAGTTCACTCCAGCCCAGATCAGGCAGCATGGCAAGGATCCATCCGCGTCATGGCGCGGCCGGCGAAGGCCGGCCGGCGCAGGTCGCTTGAAAGCGGTCAGCTTTTCTTCTTGGCGGCGGTGGTCGTTTCGACGGTATCCTCGGACTTGTGTTCCACCGTCTTTGGCGCTTCGTCCTTGGCGTCGCCGGCGTCATCGGCCAGCCCCTTGCGGAAGCTCTTGATACCCTTGGCGACATCGCCCATC
>JBAQHA010000317.1:0-6233 GCA_049288075.1 Oricola sp. | reverse complement strand
GATCACAGCTTCGCGAGGACGGCGCTTGCGGACTTGACGCCGGAACGGACGCACACTCTGTTGCCCGCGAAACGCAACCCGGGAGGAACCCGTCCATGGCCCAGCATATCGACTACTACTTCACCTCCATTTCGCCGTTCAGCTATCTCGGCCACAAGGCAATCGCCGATGTCGCCGAGCGCCATGGAGCGACGATCGCCTTCAAACCGGTCAATCTCGGCGGCGTATGGGCGGAATCCGGCGCGGTCCCGATGCCGCAACGCACGCCGATGCGCCAGCGCTACCGGCTGATCGAACTGCAGCGCGCAGCCGAGTTTCGCGGCTTGCCGATCACGCCGAAACCCGCCCATTTCCCGGTCGATCCGACGCTCGCCGACCATACCGTGATCGCGGTCGTCGAGTCCGGCGCCCATCCGGGCGAATACATGACCCGGGTGTTCGAGGCGATCTGGGTAAACGACAAGAACATCAGCGATGAAGGCGTCCTTGCGGATGTGCTGGCGGCGACGGGCCATGACGCCTCCTCCATCCTCGAACGCGCCGCCTCGGATGCGGTGGCGGCCATCCGCGCCACGAACACCCAGGATGCCGTCGCGGCGGACGCGATGGGAGCCCCGGCCTATGTGCTGAACGGCGAGCCGTTCTGGGGACAGGACCGGATCGAGTATCTCGAACGGGCGCTCGCGACCGGGCGCGCGCCTTTCGCCGCTCCGGCGGGTTGAAGCGCGCTGCAAACGCGGCCTTGTGGGCGATGACAATTGCAGGTATTTATTCCTGAACCATGTCAGGAAGCGCAATGCTCTCCCATAAGCGAATCTGGGCCGCCATCGACGCGCTCGCCGAACGCCACGACCTGTCGGCGTCGGGTCTGGCGAAGCGCGCCGGCCTCGATTCCACGACCTTCAACAAGTCGAAGCGGTTCGCCGCCGACGGCCGGCCGCGCTGGCCGTCGACGGAGTCGCTGGCAAAGATCATGGACGCCACGGGCTCTTCGCTCGACGAGTTCATGGCGCTGGTGCGCTCCGAGCCGGCGCGCGGCGAAGCCAGGATGGCGCCGCTCGCCCGTCTCGGCGCGATTTCGCTCAGCGAGGTGCCCCTGATCGGCATGGCGCAGGCCGGCGCGGGCGGCTATTTCGACGACGCGGGATTTCCGGCAGGACAGGGCTGGGACACGGTCGCCTTTCCGGGCCGCGATCTCGACGAGGGCGCCTACGCGCTGGAGATCTCCGGCGACAGCATGCTGCCTCTGTACCGCGAGGGCGATGTCATCATCGTGTCGCCGACAGCGCAGGTGCGCCGCGGCGACCGGGTGGTGGTCAAGACGCGTGACGGCGAAGTGATGGCGAAGACGCTGCTGCGCCGGACGCCTCTGGTGGTCGAAGTGGAATCGGCCAATCCGGCCCACCCGCCGAGAACCTTCCCGGCGAGCGAGATCGAATGGATGGCGCGGATCGTCTGGGCCAGCCAGTAGAGGCGGTCAGGCGAGGTCGCCGGCCAGCGCCTTGCGGATCAGAGCTACCGTCTCGGCGACGCCGTAGAGAGCGACGAAAGAACCGAAACGCGGGCCGCGTTCCTGGCCGAGCAGTACCTGATAGAGCATCTGGAACCAATCGCCGGTGACCGCCGGGCCGCCGTCGGGGCCGGTCTTCGACGGATCCTGATAGCGCTCGAAGGAACGGCCGACATCCAGCGCCGCATCCTGGATCGCCGCGCCGTCGGCGTCGGCCGGCAGCGCCTCGAAGGAAGCGACGAGTTTCTCCAGCGCCTGCCGCTCGACATCGTCGGCCGCGCGGAACTTCTTGTTGGGCTTCACGAAGTCGTCGAAGTAGCGGATCGCGTAGCCAACCAACTCGTCGAGCTTGGGATGGGTCCCGGCGGTCGCACCCGGCGCGTAGCGCGAGATGAAGCCCCACAGAACGGCCTTGTCGTGCGCGTTCGAGGCGCTGACGAGGTTGAGCAGCATCGCGAAAGGCACCGGCATGTCGCCGACCGGGGGCGTGCCGGAATGGATGTGCCAGACCGGGTTGATCAGCCGCGCCGCCCAGTCCTGACCCGGATAGGCCGCAAGGAAGGTGAAATACTCGTCCACCGCCTTCGGGATGACGTCGAAATAGAGGCGCTTGGCGGTGCGCGGTTTCTGGAACATGTAAAGCGCGAGACTTTCGGTCGGCGCGTAGGTGAGCCACTCGTCGATGGTCAGGCCATTGCCCTTCGACTTGGAGATCTTCTCGCCGTTCTGGTCGAGGAAGAGTTCGTAGACATAGTGCTCCGGCGGACGGCCGCCGAGCGCCGCGCAGATGCGGTCATAGACCGGCATGTTGGGGCCGTGGTCCTTGCCGAACATCTCGAAATCGACACCGAGCGCCGCCCAGCGCGCGCCGAAATCCGGCTTCCACTGAAGCTTGACCCGTCCTCCCGTGATCGGCAACGTCAGCTCCTCGCCGTCCTCGTCATCGAAGGTGATGGTGCCGGCCCCGGCGTCGACGGCCTTCATCGGCACATAGAGAACGCGGCCGGTCTTCGGCGAGATCGGCAGGAAGGGCGAATAGGTCGCGCGGCGCTCCTCGCCCAACGTCGGCAGCATGATCGCCATGATGTCGTCATAGCGCTCGGCGACGCGCATCAGGATGTCGTCGAAACGGCCTGTCTTGTAGTATTCGGTCGCGGAGCCGAACTCGTAGTCGAAGCCGAACGTGTCGAGAAAGCGGCGCAGCATCGCGTTGTTGTGATGGCCGAAGCTCTCGAACTCGCCGCCGAAGGGATCCGGCACGACGGTCAGCGGCTTGTGCAGATGCGGCTCCAGGAAGCTCTTGTCCGGCACGTTGTCCGGAATCTTGCGCATGCCGTCCATGTCGTCGGAAAAGCAGAGGAGCTTGGTGGCGACCTTGTCCTGTGTCAGCACGCGAAAGGCCGTGCGCACCATGGTCGTGCGCGCCACTTCGCCGAACGTGCCGATATGCGGCAGGCCGGACGGGCCGTAGCCGGTTTCGAACAGTACGACCTCCGGATAGCCGGTCTTTTCGTAGCGCTGGACGATCTTGCGCGCTTCCTCGAAGGGCCAGGCTTTCGTGTTCGCGGCAGCCTCGAGCAGTTCGGGTGTCAGATCGAGTGCGGGCAATGCCGGATTGGCGCTCATTTCTTGTGGTCCTGGTCTTCGGTATCGGGAATGGCGGCGTTGCGTCGCATGTTGCGCCGCCAATTGTCCGCTGCCTTTACCGCCTCGCGCTTGCGAAGCCAAGCGCGCATCACTACGTTGCCCGCCAACACCGCAAGAGGGCATCGATGAGCACGATTTCAGAACAAGAGGCGCTGGTCTTCGTCATGGTCACCATGGCCGCCGCCGATTCCAAATTCTCGGACCGCGAACTGGTGCGGATCGGAAACGTGGTCGACACCCTGCCCGTCTTCGCGGAGTATTCGCGGGACCAGCTGGTGGAAACGGCAAACAAGTGCACGGCTATCCTGAACGAGCCCTCCGGCATCGACCGCATCCTGGGAATCGTCAAGACGACGCTGCCGGAACGGCTCTACGACACGGCCTATGCCGTCGGCGTCGAGATCGCCTCTGCCGACCTGCATGCCGAGCAGGAGGAGTTGCGTTTCCTGCAGATGCTGCGCGACGAACTGGAACTCGACAATCTCGTGTCGGCGGCCATCGAGCGCTCGGCGCGCGCCCGTTTCCGTCTGCCCTGACCAGAACGTGACTCGTCCCTGTTGCGCCCGCCCGACATGACTCGGGAAGGCGCATCCCTTTCCGGCGCGGGCGCGATGGAATACTCCGAAGCGACAATCAGGCTCGGCGCCTTTCTGGGCATCTTCGTCACGATGGCGATCCTTGAATTGCGGTCGCCCCGGCCCAAGCGCGCCGAAACGACGAGGAGCTGACGACGCAGTTTTGGCCCACCAACCTGTCGATGGTGGTGCTGTCGCCGGCCCACGGACCGCAGTCAACCGGACTGCTGCGGCCGCTCCGCCTTCCCTTCCGGCGGCTCTGAAGGCGGCGCCCCAAGCCCGTTGGCGAAGGGGCTGAGCGGGAAATACCGCGTGAATATCTCCTGGTAGACGCCCTTCTCCTCCAGCGCGCCGAGCGCGGCGTTGATGGCTGCGATGACCTGTGGGCTGTCCTTGCGCATGACGATCGTCATGCCGGGGCTCAGGAACCGGTCCGACATGAACGGCCCGGACACGTAGGCGCAGCAGGCTTCGGATTTCGCCGAAGTGAGCCAGAAGGAGATCGCCACGCCATCACCGTAAATCAGGTCGGCCTCGCCCGATACAAGCGCTTCGTAGGACGCCGCCGCATCGTCGAATTCGGCCGGAACGGCTTCCGGGAACCAGGATTTCAGCATCGCCTCATGCGCGCTGCCTTTCACGACGGCGACCTTCCTCCCCTTCGACAGGACTGTCATGTCGTCCGACCGGGCAGGAAAATCGCGGCGCGCGACGAAACGGGCCGGAAAGCGGAAATAGGGCAGACTGACAGCGCGTTGCTCGCGCATTTCCGCGGTGATGCGGTGGCCGGCGATGATCGCCTCGCCATGCAGTCCGTCGAGCGCCGGTTCGAGTTCCTCCCACGGCATCGCCTGGATTTCGCACTTCGATTCAATGCCCAGTTCGGCGCAAAGGGCGCGCGCGATCTCGACATTGAACCCGGCAGGCAGGCGTTCGGCATCGGCGAAGTTGAAGGGTGGGAAATCGAGGGAAGTCAGGAAACGCAGGCGCAGAAGCCCGGACAGGTCCGGGCGCACGATGCGGTCGTTGGGATCGGAAAGACGGGGCGCGTCTTCGGCCCGGCCCGGGACAGCGGCAAACGGCGAGAAGCAGAGCAGCAGAACGGCGACTCGCATCAGCGAACAAGGGAGGCGGGTGAAAACCATGACTCCGATTAGCCGATGCCGCACCGCCGTTCCAGAAGTAAAATAACGAGTATCCCGCACCTCACTGCAACTAAGACTTGCAAACGGAACGTTTCGCAATAAACTCTTCGACGGGGACTTGTTGGTCGAGCGTTTGCGCGTATCTGCAGGGGGCTGTCATGCCGGTTCAAGGATCCGATTCCGCGCGGCTGCGGCCGGGTGCGGCTTTAGCGCATCGACCGGCAACGGCACGTTTCGACCGGGCGAGAGAGCTTGCGCGAGCCGTCACCGAAATTCCGCAGGCCACCGCCGCCAATGAAAACCGCCTCTGCCGTTCCGTCGCCTTTCTCGCCGCGCACGCCTTTCCGCGCCTGTTCCTGTCGAGAGCGACCCAACAAGCCGTGCGCAACGGCACCAGCGGCGCGAGCGAAATGCTTGCCCACGGTCTCATCAGCGAAGAGGCGTATTACCGCGCACTGGCCGAGGATTCCGGCGCGGCGTTCATCGAACCGGAAACGATCGTCGCGGCGATGTCCGGGGAAACCGAGGACGGCGACAGGATCATCGCGCGCAAGACATCCTGGTGCCGGCTGAACGACGGCACCGTGCGAGCGCTCTATGCACCGGCGCCCGATCATCCCGATATCGGAACGGACCGGTTCCGCGCATCGCTGAAGCGAGGACCGGCCGTCGCTATCACGACGCCGTCGGGCTTGCGCGCCGCGCTTTCCCGGCAGGTGCGACGGCCTCTCGGCAACGACGCGTGCGACCGGCTAGCGACGGAACGTCCGCGTTTCTCGGCCAAACATGGCGCCGGCGCTTGGCACGGTTTTCTCGCCGCCGCCGCCTCGACCGGTTTCATTGCCGGCATTGTCACCGTTCCGTCGCTCGCATTGCTCGCGCTGCACAGCGCGGTGACGATGTTTTTTCTCGCGACCGTGACGCTACGCCTTGCCGCAGCCATCACCTACCGCCGGACGCCGTTGACGCCGCTGATGCGGTTTTCGAACTGCGAACGGCCGGTCTATTCGGTCGTCGTGGCATTGCATCGCGAAGCGCCGGTTGTCGCCGACCTGATCGGCTCGCTGAAGGCATTGCGCTGGCCACGCTCAAAGCTGGAGATCAAGCTCGTCTGCGAGGAAGGCGATCGCGAAACGCGGACGGCGCTCGCCGGACAGAAGTTTGACCGGCGTTTCGAGATCGTCACGGTGCCGCTGACCGGACCGCAGACGAAACCGAAGGCGCTCAATTACGCCCTGCCCTTTTGCTCGGGGCGGTTCGTCACGCTGTACGACGCGGAAGACCGACCGCATCCGGACCAGTTGGAAGAAGCGTGGCAGACATTCCGCCGCAGCGACGCCAAGATCGGCGCACTGC
>JBAQHA010000316.1:0-2104 GCA_049288075.1 Oricola sp. | reverse complement strand
TGTCCACGGGATACGTCAAATAAAATGCAGGGCCGAAAGACCCTGCATGGCGGGGTCTCTAGGCGAATCCGCCCGCGAAGTCAATTCCGCGCGCATTTTCGCGCTGTGGCGACCGTCACATCCGGCTGGCGCGGCCTTGCGTACAAACACGCCATCGAAGGGACATGACAACCCTCCAGAAAGGGAAAGGAAAGAAAATGAAGTCCACTTCCACCACCAGGGCCCGCCGGGCCGTTCTTGCCGCCATTGGCGGCGTCGTCATGACCGTCGGCATGGGCGTCTCCGCCCGCGCGGCCGTCGACCACTGGGACCGGTTCTCCTGCTACGCCTATGTGCATGACCAGTGCTACGGCAACGGCCAGAACAACTGCTCCAGCGAGGACTACAACTGGGGTCTCGACCAGTGCGACGGCTACTATCCGGCAAGCGTGGGCGTGAAACGCCCGGTTGGCCCGAAGAACCTCGTCGCGCCGACCAAAAGCCGCCAGACCCGGGCGATCCTCGGACGCTCCTTCAACAAGTAAGGAGATCTCCGGCATGACGCCGGACCGCCGCCGCCGATCCTTCGGCGGCGGCCTTTTTCATGCCTGAGCGGCCTTGGCCAGGGCTTCCGCGACCAGGCCGAAACCCTGCATCAGGCGAAGCGTCTCGGGCGCCGGATGGCCGGAGGTGAAGACAACGATATCCGGCTCGTCCGGCGCCGGCACGGTCTCCATCGCGTCTGCCAGCGCCTTGGCGCGGCGCGCGATGGCTTCGGCCGGATCGATCCAGTCGACGGGCCAGGGCGCCGTCTTGCGGAACCGGTTGACCAGGAACGGATAATGCGTGCAGGCGAGCACGACGATATCGGTGCGCCGGCCGTCCTCCTCCATGAAGCACGGCGCGATCTCGGCGCGCACGGCCTCCTCGTCGACCATCTCGCCGCGCATGTATGTCTCGGCCATCGCCGCGAGATTGTCGCTGCCGACCAGCCGCACATGGCACTTCTGGCCGTATTGGCGGATCAGTTCGCGCGTGTATTGCCGCTTCACCGTGCCCGGCGTCGCCAGCACAGAAACGAGGCCCGACCGGGTGCGCTCGGCGGCGGGCTTGATCGCCGGCACGGTGCCGACAAATACTTCGTCCGGATAGACCTTGCGCAGATGATCGACGGCGAGCGTCGAGGCGGTGTTGCAGGCAATCACGTTCAGCGCGGGCCGGTAGCGGGCGATCAGGTCCGCGAACAGCGCGGTGATGTGCTCGCGCAACGCATCCTCTTCCCAGGCGCCATAGGGAAAGGCCGCGTCGTCGGCGACATAGACGAAACGCCAGTCGGGCATCAGCACCCGCGCCTCGCGCAGGACCGAGAGTCCGCCGATGCCGCTGTCGAAGAAGAGCGCCGTGCGCGAACGCCGATCAGCCATCGGACGGCCCTGCTCCCGCGCCTTTTTTCGTGCGCTTGCCGCCGGTCGAGGCCCGGCGCGGATCGTCACCCGGCGAACCGGCCCCGCGCGGATTTCCCGGCGAGAAACGGTCGAGGCTCGACACGATGCCGCGCAAGACGCGGATTTCCTCCGCCGAAAGCCCGGCGCGCGTGAACACGGCGCGAATGTTCTCCACCAGGGCGGGCCTGCGCTCCGGCGGCCGGAAGTATCCCCGGCTGTCCAGCGCCTGTTCGAGCTGGTCGAAAAAGCCGTAGAGCTGCTCCTTCGGCGCCGGATCGAATTCGGGTCCGGAAAAAGGCGTCTGATCTTCCGTCGCAAGCCCCGTCTTCATCCACTCATATCCCATGAGAAGAACGGCCTGGGCGAGATTGAGCGAGGCAAAGGCCGGGTTGACGGGGAATGTCACTATGTCGTCGGCGAAGCCCACTTCCTCGTTGTTGAGGCCGAAACGCTCCCGCCCGAACAGGATCGCGCCCTGTAGCGAGCGGCTGTGGACGTCGCGCAGCCGGGCGGCGGCCTCGACCGGACCGAGCACGGTCTTGAAGCCATCGCGCTGACGCGCCGTCGTCGCGACGACATAGCGGCAATCGGCCAGCGCCTGCTGGACGGTGTCGAAGACCCGGGCGCGCTCGAGCACGTGGATCGCGCCGCTGGCGGCGGCCTCGGCATTGGGATTGGGC
>JBAQHA010000315.1:0-1984 GCA_049288075.1 Oricola sp. | reverse complement strand
TCCCAGATCCAGATGTCGAAGCCGTTGGTGTAGAAGATCACCGGCCTATGGCCGTGCGCCTTTTCCAGCCCGTCGGCATAGAGCTTGGCCTGGTGCCGGCCCCGCTCAGGATCAACACTGGTTTTCTTGGCTTCAATAACCGCAAGCGGATTGCCGTTATCATCCCACAGCACATAGTCCGCATAGCCGATGCCGGACTCGGTGGGCTGACCGGCGACCTCGACTTCCTTGCCGACTTCATCCGTACTCGCCTCACCGGCCGCAATGTCCCATCCGACACTTGCCAGCAAGCTATCGATAAGCCGTACGCGGGTCGTCGCTTCGTCGAACTCAAGCTCGTTCGCCGCTTGTGTAGCCTTGGCGCCAAGCGCTTCCAGCTCCTCGGCCTTTTTTTCCGCTACCGTCGCCTTCTGGCGCGCCGCCTCAAGCTCCTGCAGGAGGGACCCCATCTGCGCTTCCTGGGCGGCTAGCTTCTCAAGCACCTTGCGCCGATCACGCGCTTGCTCTGCTTGCGGTGCGTCAGGCTGGTTGAAAGACGGAATCTCTTTTGCGTTGCCATCGCCATAGCGGACGAACAGCCAGCGCGCGAGATCGTGCGCCTCGCGCAGAAGCCAGAGCGCATTTTGAGGTTTGATCGGGTCGCCATGCGCGGCCTTGTTTCCGTGCATGCGCAGGGCGTGCAGTTTGTCGAGCACGACTTTCGGCGTGATGGCCGTGAAAGACGGATTTTTTAGCAGATCGACAAATGTCGGCTGATCCGGCTTCGGCAGGCGCAGGTCCCGATAGATGTCCTTGGTCAGGTTTTCCGCGAACAGGCGGAGTTTCACAAGTGCACTCGCCGGATCAGGATACGCATAGGCCTCCGCAAAGCCGCCGCGTGCGGCAAGCTCCGGCCACCCCTCTCTTATAATTTCGAAGTTCTCGGACTTCATGACATCGCCTCCTTGAGCGCTGCATCGAATTCAGCGCGGTTGGAGACGATCACGGGCGCCTCTTGCGGACGATCGAGTGCGTCAGCGACATCAAGGCGAAGACGTTTGAGGAAGTAGTAGAGCAACGCCATTCGCACAGCGACAACGACTTTGCCTTCATGCATCTCGTAGTCTTGAGCAACTACGTCTTGCTGTGGATCGCTCAGTTTCGGATTCGGAACGAGCGTGACACTAAACTTCTCTTGCCAAAAATGATCGTCGAGCGGCGCGGCTTCAGGATCGGCGTCACCGCGAATCTCAAGGCATCGTGAAAGTATGAAGTCTTTAAATTTTCTATCGATATGACAGAAGGCGCGAACGTGCCAACGCAGTCCATCGTTTCCGAGTGCGTGAGGCGTAATCCAGCGCCACTCCGGGTGCGGGCGGCGGTCGCTCATCGACTGGTACTTGATCTCAACGGCTCGGTTGGCGCGTATCGTAGCCAAGATTTTCCGAAGCACGCCGACTGTGACGCGTCGATAAGGGATTGGCATGGTGTCGAAGGATGGAACCGCCGACAGCCAGTTTTCCTCTAGCCCATCACCCGATAGACCTCCCGCGCGGAGTTGCGCAAGATATGCGCCGGCATCCGGGTTCAAGAACACCGGTTTGAAATTTTCCGCCGCCAGGTATCGTTTCGCGCTCTTGTCGTAAGCCAGGTTGCCGGGTGCTTTTACTTCGTACAGGGTCAGGTCTTTAGATGCCTGAGGGACAGACACGCCAAACTGATCCATGATGTCAGCCCGATTGATACCGCCCTCCCAAAAGAGGCGGAATTCGATAAACTCCAATCGTTTCTCAACACCCCAGCGCATCTTTGGGCTCTTCCGTTCGCGGTGAGGAAACCATAGGCCTCCCGTGTGGATCGCGTAAACTAACTATATGCGTATAGTTTATATACGCATTAACTCGGTTGTCAAGAGTTTCCTGAATGGAAGCGTGTGAAGCCGTTCACATCCCGCGGTCGCCGCCGCCACGGATAGTTCGAAGTGCGCAGCCTACCCGGACGGACC
>JBAQHA010000314.1:0-3543 GCA_049288075.1 Oricola sp. | reverse complement strand
TCTCCAGCCCGCTAACCCGCGGATAAGACGAGGCTATTCCGGGAGCCCCGGAGAAAGCGCGAAATAAGGAGACTGTTTGGTGGGTGAGTGGGGGCTCGAACCCCAGACCCGCTGATTAAGAGTCAGCTGCTCTACCATCTGAGCTACACACCCGCCGGAGGTGGCTATCTAGTCGCGCCAACCGGCTTTGTAAAGAGCTTTAGACCAGCAAGGTTCCCTCGGCGATCTTGACTGCGTGGCCGCCGATGCGCGCCGCATGGATCGCGCCTGCCTTGCCGGTGATTTCGAGCCGGATCGCCGACGGCCGGCCCATTTCAAGCCCCTGTTCGATCAGGTATGCGGTCGGCCCATCGGCGAGTCCGTCGAAATGGGCGATCACCCCGGCGAAATTCGCCGCAGCCGATCCGGTTGCCGGGTCCTCGGCCAATCCCATTTCGGGCGCGAACATGCGCGCGTGGAAGGCGCAATCGTGATGGATCGCGTCACGCGTGTAGACATAGACCGAGGCCTGATTGCCGCCGACTATCGGCGCGATCTCCTTCCACTGCGCCTTGTCGATCGAAACCCTCTGCACCGGGCCGAGCCCGTCGAGCGGCACGTAGACGAAGGTATTGCCGGCCGTCCAGACGCTGACAAGATGGTTTTCGAAACCGATCTCGGTCGGCGCGACGCCGACGGCAGCGGCGATCGCGGCCTTGTCGACATCGTACTCGACCTTCTCCGGCAAGCGTGGCACGTCGAACTCGGCATAGGATGGCTCGCCGACGCGCAGAACGCAGCGCACCGCTCCTATGTTCTCCTCCAGCACCATCAGCCGGCGGTCGCCCGCTTCGTTCGCCGGCCCGTCTTCGCCGAGCGCGATCGCCGCGCCGACGGTGGGATGGCCCGCGAAGGGTAGCTCGCGCCCAGGCGTGAAAATGCGCAGCGCCGCCGAGTGAGCCGGGTTCTTCGCCGGCCGGATAAACACCGTCTCCGAGAGATTGAACTCGCGTGCAATGGCCTGCATCGCCGCATTGTCGAGCCCGTCGGCGTCGAAAACAACCGCCAGCGGGTTTCCGGCCAGCTTCTGTTCGGTGAACACGTCGTAGATTGCGTAACGTCGGGCCATGCTATTCCCCTTTGGTCAGGCATCCCCGGTACAGGAAAATGCGGCGTTTTCGAAGTGCCAATCGGCGAGCGCCCGCGCATAGGACTTGAGCCCGGCCCGGCTGCCGTCGTCCGGGCGGATCGCGACGGCGCCATCGATCTCGTCGTCGCCGGTCTCCGCCTGGTGGCGAGCCAGGCGCTCGGCGCAGGCCGCAAAGTCTTCCGCAAGCAGGTTTCGCCGCGCGACGTGGATCGCGCCGGAATTGGTGACGGCGGTCACCCCTGTTTCCGCCCGCGCCTCCTCGAAGGCGAGCCCCGTCTCCTCGCGCATTTCGCGCATGATATTGCCCGTCACGTCGAACAGACCGCCGGCGATGTCCGCCGCGTCGAACGAGCCGGCTGGAAAATACACCGCGCCGGGATTGGCGGTATGCGCCGCCATCCGGATGGCAAACAGCGCTCCGTCCGCCGTGATCGGAAGCGAGGTTCCGGCAATATGCACCGCGTCCGCCGGCCGGCCATTGTCGCGCCAGAAAAGGAAGGTGGCGAAGTCTGAGCTCCGAGCCACCCCGGTCAGCGATCCATTTTCGAGCCTTACGTCCTCGAACATGAAGAACGGCCCGTTCCACAGCCGGGGATTGGCGCCAAGCGCCGCAGCCCAATGCGCGCCGATTTCCGCGCGATTGTCTACGGCGAAGCGAAGTGGCCCCTCGCCGAGCGTCAGCCGCACGCTCTTCGGCCTGTGGATCCGATGGTCGGTCATTAGGGGCCGCTCCTAGCAGCCTTTTCGGTTCGGCGCACCTGGCAAGGCGATCCGCCTCACCCCATCGCGTGACGGATCAGCTCCGCAAGCCGCTTCACGCCCTCGTCGATCATCGCTTCGGACGCACAGGAAAACGACAGCCGGATCGTGTTCGCGCCCGATCCGTCGGCGAAGAACGCCCGGCCCGGCACGAAGGCCACGCGGGCGCCTTTCAAGGACTCGGCCAAAAGCTCCGCCCCGTCGAGACCTTCCGGCAGCGTGACCCAGACGAACATGCCGCCTTCCGGCCTCGTCCAGCTCACGCCTTCCGGCATTTCCCGCTCCAGCGCCGCCAACAGGTGGTCGCGCCGCGCCGCGTAGACAGAACGGACCTTCGCGACCTGCTCGTCGAACGCCTCGCGCGCGACCGAATTCATCGCCGCCTGGTTGATCGTCGAGGAATGAAGATCCCCCGCCTGTTTCAGGATCACCAGCCGCGCCACGACCTCCTTCGCCGCGCAGACCCAGCCGACCCGCAGGCCGGGTGAGAGCGTCTTGGAAAAGGAGCCGCAGTAAATGGTCCGGCATTTCTCGATGTCGCCCTTGCGCGCGATCTCCAGCGCCAGCAGCGGCGGCACCGGCTCACCGTCGTAGCGCAGCGCCTGGTAAGCCCCGTCCTCGATCACCGCGATGTCGAGTTCGTCCGCAAGATCGAGCACGCGCTCGCGCTGCGCCTGCGTGATGGTCTCGCCCGTCGGATTCGCGAAATCGGCTGAGATATAGGCGAATTTCACCGTGCCGCCATTCTCCTGCGCCGTCGCGGCGTAATCCGCTGCCATGCGGTTGCCCATCGGCGACAGCCGGTCGTAATTCGGTTCGTAGGCGTTGAAAGCCTGCAACGCGCCGAGATAGGTCGGCCAGGTGACAAGCGCCGTGTCGCCCGGCGACAGGAACAGCTTGCCGAGATAGTCGAGCGCCTGCTGCGAGCCCGAGGTGATGACGATATTGTCCGGTTCGCACGGGATGCCGATGCGCGCCATTTCGCCGACGATCCACTCGCGCAGCCCGGCATGCCCCTCGCTCGCCGAATATTGCAGCGCCCCGTTCGCGGCGGCGCCGGTCAGCGCGCCGTCATAGGCCCGCCGGAAGGCGTCGGCCGGAAACAGCGCTGCGTCGGGAATTCCGCCGGCGAACGATATGATGTCCGGCTGGTCGAGCAGCTTCAGAAGTTCGCGGATTTCGGATGCTTTCATCCGCCCTTCGCGCGAAGCGAAACGGGTATCATGTGACATGAACAGTCCCTCCCGGAGAACGTCTGACCATGCGCCCGCCGGCTATTTAAGTCAATATTACTGACCTAAACACGAATACGGAATCGCGTTCGCCCGAAGTCAGCTTTCCGATCCGAGCGCGATGGGAGCGGGATCGACGCCGAGAAACGCGCAGAGGCTCTCGAAAACGAAGCGGTGGTCCTCGCGTTGCGGGATACCCGACACGGTAACCGTCCCGACGACGCCCGTGCCCTTGATATGGATCGGGAAGCACCCGCCATGCGGCGCGACGTCGATCGGCTCGACGCCCCGGGACTGGTCGAGCGACCCGCCCGAGGCCGCCAGTTCGCGGCCGACGCGGTAGGAGCACTTGTGGAGGCGCGTCACGACATTGATCTTGCGACGCACCCACTCGCCGTTGTCGGGCGATGTGCCGGGCAGCGC
>JBAQHA010000313.1:0-18086 GCA_049288075.1 Oricola sp. | reverse complement strand
CGCCTGATGGGCGGCCATGATCTCGATTTCATCCAAGCGATCCAGGTCGCTCTTCGCCATGCCGGTCTCCTCGCGGTTGCGGGGCATCCTACCCGTCCGCGTGAAAACCTGAAAGGTACAAGCGTTGCGCGGGAAGCGGGAATAGAGGCACAGCGACCATTTCGCGGCTGGCCAAAAGGAAAAGCCGTGCTAGTTTCCGCCACCTGTTTGGAAGTGCACCGGAGGCGTTCGATGACGGAATTGGACAGGTTGTTCGCGGCCGCGCGCGACGCGATGAAAAAGACCCATTCCCCTTACTCGAAGTTCTCGGTCGGCGCCGCCATCCTGACGGAAGACGGGCGGATCTTCGCCGGCGCGAATATCGAGGTCGTCAGCTTTCCCGAAGGCTGGTGCGCCGAGACTACGGCGATTTCCCACTATATCATGGGCGACGGCGGCAGGATTACCGACATCTGCGTGACGGCCGAACGGCTGGACGAATGCACCCCTTGCGGCGGTTGCCGGCAGCGACTGGCGGAATTCGCCGGGGCGGACGCCTTGGTCCACCTCACGGACCAGAAAGGCATCACAAAAACAATCACAATGGCCGAACTTCTGCCGCTCGGCTTCAAGACGGAGGTGCTATCCGCATGAAAACCGCGACCGACACAATCGTGGAAGCGCTGAACGGGCTCGCGCCCAGCGTCGCGCTGGTGCTCGGCTCCGGCCTCGGCGGACTGGTCGGGGCCGTTCAGGGCGCGGTGCACGTGCCCTATTCCAGGCTGCCGGGTTTTCCGGAAAGCGGCGTCAGCGGCCATGCGGGCGAGGTCGTCGCCGGCACAATCGGCGGCAAGCCGGTGCTGTTGCTGTCGGGACGCGTGCATTATTACGAGAGGGGCGACGCGGCGGCGATGCGCCCGGTTCTGGAAGTGCTTCAGGGACTCGGCATCGAAAAGCTGATCCTGACCAATGCGGCGGGATCGGTGCGCGAGAACATTCCGCCCGGCTCGGTGATGCTGATCGAGGACCACATCAATTTCTCCGGCACGAACCCGCTGATCGGCGAGGAGAGCGACGCCCGCTTCGTCGGCATGACCAGCGCCTATGACACCGGACTGCAGGCAGCGATCCTGCACGCCGCGGCGCAAGAGGTCATCGATCTTCGCAAGGGCGTCTACATGTGGTTTTCCGGGCCGTCCTTCGAGACCCCGGCGGAAATCCGCATGGCGCGCGCCATGGGCGCGGACGCGGTCGGCATGTCGACCGTGCCGGAAGTCATTATCGGCCGGTACCTCGGGCTGAAATGCGCCGCCTGCTCGGTGATCACCAATTACGGGGCGGGCATGACAGGCGCGGAACTGTCGCATGCCGAGACCAAGGACATGGCGCCGGTCGGCGGCAAGAAACTGCAGGCGATCCTGACGCGCGCGATCGCCGGAATGGAGTAGAGTTTTGGCCACACGCAAGGAAATCGCCAGCCGGGTGCTGGGACTGATAGACCTGACCAATCTTAACGACGATTGCACGCCGCCCGCGATCGACGCGCTGTGCGCGCAGGCCCAGACCCCGTTCGGGAATACGGCGGCGATCTGCATCTGGCCGCGTTTCGTGGCGCAGGCGCGCAAGATCCTCGGCGAGGGCAACCCGGTCAGGATCGCCACGGTGGTCAACTTCCCCTCCGGCGAGGAGGCGGAAAAGAAGGTGCTGCACGAGACGAAGGACGCGATTGCGGCCGGTGCCGACGAGATCGACCTGGTTATCCCCTACAAGGCGCTGATTTCCGGCGACGAGGAAGCGGCGCGCTCGATGGTCGCGACGATCCGCGCGGCCACCGACGGCGTGGCGCTGCTGAAGGTCATCGTCGAATCGGGGGAACTGAAGCTGCCGACGCTGATCGAAGCGGCGTCGCGGATCGCGCTGGAGGAAGGCGCGGACTTCATCAAGACCTCGACCGGCAAGGTCACGGTCAACGCGACACCGGAAACGGCCGGCATCATGCTGACCGTGCTCAAGGATTTCGGCGACCCGCAACGCGGCTTCAAACCTGCGGGCGGCATCCGCACCGTCGACGAGGCGGGCCAGTATCTCGTGCTTGCCGACCAGATCCTGGGCAAGGACTGGGTGTCGGCGAAGACCTTCCGTTTCGGCGCGTCCAGCTTGCTCGGCGACGTATTGGCGACGCTCGGCGACGGCAAGCCGTCCCCCGAGGCGGGCACGGACTACTGACCATGCTGCCGCAGGAAATCATCCGCAGGAAGCGCGACGGCGGCACGCTCGACGCGGGCATGATCGCGGAGTTCGTGCGCGGCATCACCGACGGCTCGGTGACGGACGCGCAGATCTCGGCGCTCGCCATGGCGGTGTTCTTCAGCGGGCTCGACGCGGATGAAACCGTGGCGCTGACTCTGGCGATGCGGGATTCCGGCGACGTGCTGTCATGGCCGGGAATAAAGGCGCCGATCTGCGACAAGCATTCGACCGGCGGCGTCGGCGACAATGTATCGCTGATGCTGGCGCCGATCGCGGCGGCCTGCGGGCTGGCCGTGCCGATGATCTCCGGGCGCGGGCTGGGACACACCGGCGGCACGCTCGACAAGATGGATTCGATCCCCGGCTACACGACGCAGCCGGACAACGCGCTCTTCCGCAAGACCGTCGACGAGGTCGGCTGCGCGATCATCGGCCAGACCGCCGATCTCGCGCCGGCCGACAAGCGCTTCTACGGCGTGCGCGACGTGACAGCGACGGTGGAAAGCATCGAACTCATCACAGCCTCGATCCTGTCGAAGAAGCTCGCCGCAGGTCTCGGCTCACTGGTGCTCGACGTGAAGTTCGGCAACGGCGCGTTCATGGCGGAGTTCGAGGACGCAAAGAAACTGGCCGAGACGCTGGTGCGCGTCGCCAATGGCGCGGGAACCAGAACGACGGCGCTGATGACCGACATGAACGAACCTTTGGCATCCGCGGCCGGCAATGCGGTGGAAGTGGCGAACGCGGTCGCGTTTCTGACAGCCGGGCACCGCGACCCGCGACTGGAGACAGTGACGCTGGCGCTTGCCGCCGAGATGCTTGTCGTGTCGGGACTGGAGGCTTCGCCCGAAGCGGCGCTGGGACAAGCGCGCGCGGCGCTCGACGACGGGCGCGCGGCGGACCTCTTCGGCCGCATGGTGCATGCGCTCGGTGGACCAACCGATTTCGTCGAGAAACACGAGAACTACCTGAAGGCCGCTCCGCTGACAGCAGCCGTCGACGCGCCGGAGGGCGGCCATGTCGGCGCGATCGCGACGCGCGACATCGGCGTCGCGGTGGTGGAACTCGGCGGCGGACGGCGCAAACGCGAGGACGAAATCGACCACTCGGTCGGGATCACGGGTCTGCTGCCGATCGGATCGAAAATCGAGAGGGGCGCTCCGCTGGCAATCGTGCATGCGCGCGACGAGGCCTCTCTGGAACGCGCGAAGAAAGCAGTAGTGGCGGCCTATACGATTTCGGACAGCATGCCGGAGATCAAGGAGCCGGTAGCGGAGCGGATAACCGGCTAACCTTCCGATCTACAATTTCATTTCGAGCGTGCCGTTGGAAAACTCGAAATTGCGCAGGCGGTTGAGGAAGCTCATGCCGATCAGGACGATATTGATGGCTTCGTCCTCCAGCACCATCGCCTCGACATCGCGCACACGGATCGAGCCGAGCCGAACCTCGTCGACGACGACACGTGCCGCCTTGACCGTGCCGTTGGCGGTGTTGACCTTGTAGACGAATTCGTTCGGGCGCACGGTTATGCCGGCCTGGCGCGCAATCGACATGTTCATGGCGATCATGGTGGCGCCGGTGTCGACGACGCCCGTGACGCGGCGCGAATTCAGGTTGAACTCGGCGACATAGTGACCGCGGCCATCGGCGCGCAGGCGTTCGGTGCCGGAAAGAACCCGGGTCGGCTGCTGCACGGCCTGGTGCGCCTTGCGCGCCTCCAGCTTGTCCTGGACGACGGTCGTGGCCGTGTCGACGAGTTCCGGATTGTCGTTCAGATACGCCACCGCCGTAAGAGCGGAGAGCGATACCGAAATCACCATGATGATGTATCGCAGCATGGAGCGATCCTTTCCCGGAGGCAGAATCGCATATCACGGTTGCCGCCGGGGTTAAGGCCGGCCGCAAACGGATGGCGCGGTTAACGATCCCGCACCGAAATCGGTCGAATTTTCGCTTTCGCTATTTCGTGCCGTACATACGATCGCCTGCATCGCCCAGGCCGGGGACGATGTAGCCCTTGTCGTTCAGCCTCTCGTCGATCGCCGCCGTGAAGAGCGGCACATCGGGATGCGCGTGCGTGAACTTCTCGACGCCTTCGGGCGCGGCGAGCAGGCAGACGAAACGCAGGTCCCTGGCGCCACGCTCCTTCAGCTTGTCGATGGCGGCGATGGCGGAGTTGGCGGTCGCCAGCATCGGGTCGACGACGATGATCAACCGATCGGCGAGGTTCTCGGGCGCCTTGAAATAGTATTCGACCGGCTCCAGCGTCTCGTGATCGCGATAGAGGCCGATATGGGCGACGCGGGCGGAGGGGACGAGATCAAGCATGCCTTCGAGCAGGCCGTTGCCGGCGCGCAGAATCGAGGCGAAGACCAGCTTCTTGCCCTCCAGTACGGGCGAATTCATCTTCGCCAGCGGCGTCTCGATGGTTTCCATCGTCATCGGCAATTCGCGCGTCACCTCATAGCAGAGCAACAGCGATATCTCGCGGAGCAGGCGGCGGAAACCGGCGGTGGAAGTCTCCTGCTTGCGCATGAAGGTGAGCTTGTGCTGCACGAGCGGGTGATTGACTACGGTCACGCTGTCCATGGGATGCCTCTCTGACTGAATGGCCGCCACACTAGCGGGGGACGCCGAGGCCGCAAAGCGGCAATGCGCAACTTCGCCCAATATCCAAGGCCTGCGCGCGCTCAGAGTCTCGCGAGCAGCGCGGCACGGGTTTCCTCGTCGACGAAAGCCGCCTCAATGGAAGTGCGCGTGATTTGCAGAAGCGTCGCGTCGTCCATGCCGAAATATCTTTCGGCGATCTCGTATTCCCGCGCCAGCGAGGTGTGGAAGAAAGGCGGATCGTCCGAGGACAGCGTCACTTTCACGCCTGCGTCGCGCAGCTTCGGGAAAGGATGCGTCTCGAAGGAGGGAAAGACGCCGATTGCGATGTTGGAGCCGGGGCAGACCTCCAGCACGACGCCTTCCGCGGCGAGGCGCCCGACCAGCGCAGGATCCTCGATGGCGCGCACGCCATGGCCGATGCGCACCGGTCTCAGATGGTCGAGCGCGTCGCGCACGCTTTCGGCGCCCACCAGTTCGCCAGCATGGACGGTGATCTCGAGCCCGGCGTCGCGGGCGATGTCGAAAGCTTTCGCGAAGTCCTTCGGATGATGCATGCGTTCGTCGCCCGCCATGCCGAAACCGGTGACGAGCGGATGCGGATTGGCGGCGATGTAGCGCGCGGCGCGCTCGACGCCCTCCGGGCCTTCATGGCGCAGACCGGTCGCGATCATGCGCGATTCGATGCCGGTGCTGGCGCGCGCGCGGCGCATGCCCTCGGCGAGGCCGGAGATGTAGGCTTCCGGCGTGAGACCGGCGCTGACGGCGTGGTCGGTGGAAATGAAGAACTCGGAATAGATCGCGCCCTGGGAGGAAAGTTCGGTCAGGTAGGTCTCGGCGAGAAGGGCGTAATCGTCCTCGCAGCGGAACAGTCTCGAAGCGAGGTCGTAGGCGTGCAGAAAGGTGGTGAAATCCGACCAGACATAGGCGCCGTTTCGGATGATCGCCGAAACATCAGCGCCGTATTTCGCCGCCTGGGCCTCTACCAGCGCCGGGCTCGCAGCGCCCTCGATGTGGCAGTGGATTTCGGCTTTGACGACCATGGGAATCCTCTCGGCTTCGGAAGGGCTCCCTCCGTGACACGATGGCACGGCTTGCGCAATGGCCCCGTTTGCCTGCATAGGCTAGCTTCCGAAAAGCAACGGCATCGCGAGACAAGACCATGTCGCAATCCAGAACCACAGCGGGCAGCGCGATGAAAACATCGTTCGGCTTCGCGCAAGTGGGCGAAGGCGAAAAGCAGGAGCGCGTCAACGACGTGTTCCACAAGGTGGCGCAGCGCTACGACGTGATGAACGACCTGATGTCGGCCGGCATGCACCGCGTCTGGAAAGACGCTATGGTGACCGCACTCAATCCGCCGAAGAGCGGACGCTGGCGCTCGCTCGACGTGGCCGGCGGCACGGGCGACATCGCCTTCCGCATAGTCGAAGCCTCGCGCGGCAACGCCGACGTGACCGTTCTGGACATCAACGGCTCGATGCTGGAAGTGGGCCGCGACCGGGCGGAAAAGCGCGGGATCACGGGCAACCTGATCTTCGTCGAGGCGAATGCCGAGGAATTGCCCTTCGAGGACGCTTCGTTCGACGCCTATACGATTGCCTTCGGCATCCGCAACGTGCCGGACATTCCGAAGGCGCTGAAGGAAGCGTACCGCGTGCTGCGGCGCGGCGGGCGGTTGCTGTGCCTGGAATTCTCCGAGGTCGACGCGCCGCTCCTGGAAACGATTTACGAAAAATGGTCGTTTAACGCGATCCCGCGCATCGGCCAGATGGTGACCGGCGACGGCGAGCCCTATCGCTACCTGGTCGAATCAATCGCCAAGTTCCCGAACCAGGAGAACTTCGCGGCGATGATCCGCGCCGCCGGCTTTGAGCGCGTGACCTATACCAACTATACCGGCGGAATCGCCGCACTGCATTCGGGCTGGAAACTCTGACTTCATGAACAGTGCGATGGCCACACTCCGGATGATCCGGGCGGGCTGGGTGCTCGCCCGCGAGGGCGTGATCGCCGGGCTTCCGGCGAACGGGCTGACCGGAACGGCCGCCACGGCCTATCGCGTCGCCAGCGGGCTGGCGCGAAAGCGCAGCAGGAGCCTCGACAATGCCGAGCGAATGTCCCGGGCGATTTCACGTCTCGGACCGTCCTATGCCAAGCTCGGCCAGTTCCTCGCTACCCGACCAGACGTGATCGGCCTCGACCTGGCGCTCGACCTTGCCCATCTGCAGGACCGGATGGAAAGCTTCCCGATGGCGGAATCGATGGCCCGCATCGAGGATTCGCTCGGCCGCAAGGTCGGCGACCTATTTGTCGAAATCGGCGAGCCGATCGCCGCCGCCTCGATCGCGCAGGTGCATCCGGCGACGGTACGCGACGAGGACGGCAGCCTGCGCAAGGTGGCGGTGAAGGTGATCCGCCCCGGCGTGCGCAAGCGCTTCGCGCGCGACCTCGACACTTTCTTCCTTTTCGCTCAATTGCAGGAAAAGCACATCCCCGCCTCGCGGCGGCTGCGCCCTGTGGCGATCGCCGAGACGCTGGCGCAGACGACGAAGATCGAGATGGATCTGCGGCTGGAAGCGGCCGCGCTTGCCGAACTGCGCGATAACACCCAGGACGATCCGGGCTTCCGGGTACCGACAGTCGATTGGCAGCGAACCGGACGCGACGTACTGACACTGGAGTGGGTCGACGGCATCAAGCTGTCAGAGGTCGATGCGCTGCGCGCAGCGGGGCACGACCTCGACAGGCTCGCCGACACGCTGGTGCAGAGCTTCCTGCGCCAGGCGATGCGGGACGGCTTCTTCCATGCCGACATGCATCCGGGCAACCTGTTCGTCGACGCCCAAGGCGACATCGTCGCCGTCGATCTCGGCATCGCAGGGCGGATCGGGCTGAAGGAGCGGCGGTTCCTGGCCGAGATCCTTTACGGTTTCATCACGCGCAATTTCCACCGCGTCGCACAGGTGCATTTCGAAGCCGGCTATGTGCCGCCGCATCAGGATGTGGAAGCTTTCGCGCAGGCGATACGCGCCATTGGCGAGCCTATCCACGGCCAGCCGGCCGAGACGATCTCGATGGCGAACCTGCTGACGTTGCTGTTCGAGGTCACCGACATATTCGACATGCAGACGCGGCCGGAACTGCTGCTGTTGCAGAAGACGATGGTGGTCGTCGAAGGCAACGCGCGGGCTCTCAATCCGCGCTTCAACATGTGGAAGGCATCGGAGCCAGTCGTCGGCGACTGGATCGCCCGCAATCTCGGG
Source organism: Oricola sp. (assembly GCA_049288075.1). Taxonomy (GTDB): domain Bacteria; phylum Pseudomonadota; class Alphaproteobacteria; order Rhizobiales; family Rhizobiaceae; genus Oricola. The sequence goes on along the minus strand of JBAQHA010000313.1, from coordinate 9,981 downwards.
CCCGCCGCGATGCTGACCGACGCTCGCAGCGGCCTGCAGTCGCTCGGCCGCCTCGTCCGCACGCTTCCGGAACTGGCCGAGCGTACCGAGAAACTGACGCAGGAGATCGGCGACATGGCCGAGAACGGCATGAAGCTCGCGCCCGACACGGTGGCGCAGATCGGCAAGGCCGAGGCACGGGAGTCGCGTTCGGGCCGCGTCGCGCTCTGGATCATCGCGCTGGCGGCGGTGTGGATCGCCTGGCACGTCGGCTGAGGCTTTACGCGAACCGAAGCTTGTGATTGGATATATCCGACTTCATTGGATTGTTCCTATGTCAGAAATCGGAAAGTTTGTTGAGAACCGTCTTTTCGCCCTTAGCAAGCGGCCGATCACTGCCGCCTTGGAAGCGGGGTTGGAGCGTTCCTATTTGCGTGACCTGATCGTTGGCAGAAAGCAGACGATCCGCTCCGACATGTTGGAGAAAGTTGCCGAGGCCATCGGCGCGACGCCGCAACAACTGATCGCGTTACAGAGCGGCGGCGAAATGGCGATCGGGGCCGACACGCAACCGACCGCGCAAGGGCAAAGCCCCGTCCGCGGCAAACACATACTTCTGATCATCGGCGGCGGCATCGCGGCCTACAAGTGCCTCGACCTGATCCGGCGGCTGCGCGAGCGAGGCGCGTCGGTGCGGCCGATCATGACGAAAGCGGCGACGGAGTTCGTGACGCCGCTGTCGGTCGGCGCGCTCGCCGCCGACCGCGTATTCACGGAACTGTTCGACCGCGAGGACGAGCAGGATGTCGGCCACATTCGGCTGGCGCGCGAGGCGGACCTGATCGTCGTGGCTCCGGCGACAGCGGACATGATGGCGAAGATGGCGGCGGGGCTTGCCAACGATCTCGCCTCGACGGTGCTGCTGGCGGCGAATGGTCCCGTCCTCCTCGCGCCGGCGATGAATCCGTCAATGTGGAGGCACCCGGCAACCCGACGAAACCACGCGATGCTGGAAGCCGACGGAATCCGCTTTGTCGGGCCGAATTCTGGCGAGATGGCCGAGGCGAACGAGACCGGGCCGGGCCGTATGGCGGAGCCGCTGGAGATCGTCGCGGCAATTGAGGCGATGCTCGACACCGCGCCGAAGCCGCTCGCCGGCAAAAGGATCATCGTCACGTCCGGGCCGACACACGAGCCGATCGACCCGGTGCGCTACATCGCGAACCGTTCCTCGGGCAAGCAGGGCCATGCGATCGCCGCCGCGCTGGCGCGGCTCGGCGCCGACGTGCGGCTGGTTTCCGGCCCCGTCACGATCCCCGACCCAAAGGGCGTGACGGTGACGCATGTCGAGACGGCGCGGCAGATGCGCGACGCCGTGGAAAGCCTGTTGCCGGCGGATGCGGCGGTCTTCGCCGCCGCCGTCGCCGACTGGCGAGCGGCCACCGAAGCCGGCGAAAAGATGAAGAAGGAAGGCGGCAAGGGCCCCTCCTCGCTGCCGCTGACGGAAAATCCGGACATTCTTGCAGGCGTCGGCAACCACAAGACGCTCCGGCCGAGACTGGTGATCGGCTTCGCAGCCGAGACGGAAAAGCTGATCGAGCACGGCAACGCGAAGCTGCAACGCAAGGGCGCCAACATGATCGTCGCCAACGACGTATCGCCGGACAGCGGAATCGGCGGCGGCGGCGTGATGGGCGGCGACCGCAACCGCATCACGCTGCTGACGCCGGAGGGCGCGGAGCCGTGGCCGGAGATGACCAAGGACGAAGTCGCCGAGCGGCTCGCCGCGCTGGTGGCGGAGAAGCTCGGCGCATGAAGACCGTTCCCGTCATCGAAACCGAACGGCTGATCCTTCGCGAACACCGCGAGAGCGATCTCGACGCATTTGCCGCGATCTGGAACCATCCTGACGTGTACCGTTTCACGCGGGCTCAACCGTCGACCCGCGAGGAGATCTGGCAAGCCCTGGTCCGCCATCGCGGCATGTGGGCGATGTTCGGGTTCGGTTACTTCGTCGTGCAGGAAAAGGCGAGCGGCCTGCTGATCGGCGAAGTCGGCGTGCAGGAGCGCAAACGGGCGCTGGACCCTTCGCTGGAGGGAACGCTGGAAGCCGGATGGGCGCTGGGAGCAGAGATGCAAGGAAAGGGCTATGCCCGCGAGTCGATGCGCGCCGTGCTCGGTTGGTGCGCCGAGGCACATCCGGAAAAGCATGTCACCTGCATTATCGATCCGGACAACGCACGCTCGATTCGGCTCGCCGAAGACCTCGGCTTCAGGGAACTGGCCCGCACCGCCTACAACGGCAACAAGACGATCGTATTCCGTCGCGGCTAGGCGTTACGCGGTCGCGTTTCCGGACGACGATCCGGGCGCCGTTTCGCGGGGATATGCTTCAGGCGGCCCGCGCGGTTCTTTCCAAGCAGAAAGGCGCAACGGTGAGGCTGCCGTCCTCGACCGTAACGAAGCTGGACGGCGGGACGGGCTGCCAGTCGCGGGCAGCATCCTCAAACGGTTCCGAAACCAGGCAAATGGAACGGCAGGTTTCGAGTTTGGCCCAGAATAACGTCGGCGCGTGCTCGTCGCTTGAATAGCGGATGGCGAAGAGCCGCCTGCCGCAAGAAAAGGCGCTGGTGAAACGAACGAAAGGCGTCAGGCCGCGCATACGAGCCTCGTTCTCGACGAAGCGGATTGTGCGGGCGAATGCGGCCTGCGGGTCCGTGCCCAGGCCGAACTGCAGCGCCAGAAGGAACAGGATTTCCGAATCGGTCGAACCTGTGCGGGCGTTATAGAGCGAATCGTCGAGCGCCAATTCGAGCGGGCGGCGCAGGGTGGCGAAGTCGCCGATCTGGCCATTGTGCATGAAGGACCAGTTGCCCCAGACGAAGGGGTGGCAGTTGACCCGGCTGGTTTCGCCGATGGTCGAGGCGCGTACATGCGCGAGAAACAGGCCGGAGCGTATCTGGCGGGCGAGGCTGGCGAGATTGCGGTCGGCCCAGGCCGGCAGGATGTCGCGATAGAGGCCCGGCTCGTCGCGCTCGCCGTACCAGGCCACCCCGAATCCGTCACCGTTTATCGGCGTCTTTGCCTGGCGGGCATGATGAGACTGTTCGATCAGCGAATGGGCCGGCGAGAGGATCAGATCCTCCAGATAGACGGGATCCCCGCTATAAGCGGCCCAGCGGCACATGCTCAGCGCGCTCCGAAGCGGTTGTGGATGCGGTTATGCATCCGGTTGATCGCCGACGAGGCGGTGCGCTCGAACAGGAAGGGCAGGACGGCATGGACAGCCGCGGCAAGCGAAGCCATGAACAGCGTTCCCGCGAACCAGCCAGCAAAGCGCATGTGCTCGAAATAGGTCTCGTCGACCGATTCGGGATGATCGAGAAAGAGTCGTGCAATCTGTTCGCGCATGTTCGCCTCCGTTTCCAACGGGCCGGACCTTAACCGCGACGCTATGCGATTGTTTCCCAATTTTTCGTTTACTTCGGCAATGTATGGGATAATTTCCCACTATGATCGATATCGATGCGACAGACCGGAGAATTCTCGCGATCCTGCAACGCGATTCGTCCGTTTCCATGGACGAATTGTCGGAGCGGGTGAATCTGTCGCGCAACGCCTGCTGGCGGCGGGTAAAGAACATGCAGGCCGAAGGCGTCATCAAGGCGAACCAGGCGATCCTCGACGCCGAGAAACTCGGCTGCGGACTGACGGCGCTGGTATTCATCCGGGCGGCGAACCACGATCCGGACTGGCTGGAAAAGTTCCGCCGCGCAACCGCAACGATCCCACATGTGGTGGAGGCCTACCGGATGAGCGGCGATCTGGACTACATGCTGAAAGTGCAGGTGGCCGACATGCGCGCCTACGACCGGTTCTACCAGCAGTTGATCCGGAAAGTTCCGCTGGCCGATGTGTCGGCGTCCTTCGTGATGGAAGAGATCAAGGAAAACCGAGGCATCCCGCTCGAGGCCGTTTGAGGCCAATCAGGCGCTCGGCATTCTTCCGAGGGTCGCAGCTTCGTGACCGGCGCTCGGCTGGCGCTTGACCCGGGCGACGGCGATCTCGATCTCGGCCATGCGCTCCTCGGCCCGGTCGAGGCTGAGGTCGGCTTCGTTCGCTCTTTCTGCCAGCGCCTGTTTCATGTCGCGCAACCGGTCAAGCTTCTCGCGGCGAGAGAATAGACCGCTTGCGGCGATCTGTTCGGGGGTGAAGTCGTTCTCTGCAAGGAGATTGGGCTTGTCCGCCATGATCGTGCTCCTTTCGATCGTATTTGGGGACCAAACGACGGGCAAGCTGAGAAGTTCCGATACGGCAGCGACGAGTGCCGTCTCCGAAAATCGAACAATCCGTCGCCGGGATGCGAAATTGTGAACGACGGGGTGTACGCCCTATCTTATGGGCAACCGGGAGACACCCAAGGAGATCCCAAATGTCCATTCGACCCGTAAAACAGATATCCGGCACCCAGCCGACCATGGAAGGCGCCGGCGTGAAGCTGCACCGAGTCTTCGGCTTCGGCGATCCGTCCATGACCGACCCGTTCCTTATGATGGACGACTTCCGCAACGACCGGCCGGAAGACTACAAGGCCGGCTTTCCGTGGCACCCGCATCGCGGTATCGAGACGATCACCTATGTGCTCGAAGGCTCGGTCGACCACGCCGACAGCCTCGGCAACGCCGGGACGCTCGGGCCTGGCAGCGTGCAGTGGATGACGGCGGGCTCCGGCATCATGCACCAGGAAATGCCGAAGGGCGATTTCCGGGGCCGCATGCACGGTTTCCAATTGTGGGCGAACCTGCCGTCGAACCTGAAGATGACGACGCCACGCTACCAGGACATTGGCGCCGCCGAGATCCCGGTGGTCACCGACGACGACGGCACAAGCGTGCGCGTGGTGGTCGGAGACTTCTGGGGCAAGCGCGGTCCTGTTGATGGCGTCGCCGCCGATCCGCAATATCTCGACATTTCCGTGCCACCCGGCAAGCGCAAGGTGCTGCCGGTAGACACCTACCGTTCGGCCTTTGCCTATATCTTCCAGGGCTCGGCAACGTTCCGCGACGCTTCAAAGCCGTTCGGCGTGCTGGTGGAAAAGGAAGTCGACGGCGAAGAGGTCCATATTCGCGACATGTCGGGCAATCGCACGCTGGTGGTGTTCGGCACGGGCGATGAGGTCGTCGTGCAAGCGGGCGACGAGGGCGTGCGTTTCCTGCTCGTATCGGGCGCGCCGATCAAGGAACCGGTCGCCTGGCACGGGCCGATCGTGATGAACACGCGCGAGGAACTGGTGCAGGCGTTCGACGACCTGCGCAGCGGCAATTTCATCCGCGAAGGCGCGAGGATTTAGGAGCGAAGGCCGGCGAAATGCCGGCCTTTTCGTTTCGGCGTCGCCGCCGGAGTGCGCCTAAACCGCCTGCCCCGCCGCCCAGCCCGACGACCATGCCCACTGGAAATTGTAGCCGCCGAGCCAGCCGGTAACGTCGACTGCTTCGCCAACGAAATAGAGACCGGGCACGGATTTCGCGGCCATGGTCTTCTGGTCCAGCCCGTTCGTATCGACGCCGCCGAGCGTGACCTCCGCCGTGCGATAACCCTCCGAGCCGGACGGCTTGACCTGCCAGCGATGCACCGCGTCGGCCAACCGGTGCAAGGCGGCGTCGTTCTTGTCCGCAAGTGGACCGGCGACGCCCGCCTCGGCGGACACGAATTGCGCCAGCGCCTTCGGTAGCGTGCGGGCGAGAACCGTTTGCGGTTCCTGCCTGCCGGCCGACCGGCGCGCCTCATGCAGCACTTCGAAAATGTCCACCCCGGGCGCGAGATCGATCCCGATCGCGTCGCCTTCGCGCCAGTAATTGGAGATCTGAAGGATGGCTGGTCCTGACAGGCCGCGATGGGTGAACAGCAGTGCCTCGTCGAAGGCGGTCCTGTCATGGCTTACGCGCGCGGGCGCACTCACGCCGGCCAGCGGCCTGATTCTCTCCAGAAGGTGCGGCTCGAATGCCAGCGGCACGAGGCCCGGCCGGGTCTCGGTGACGGCGAGGCCGAATTGTTCGGCGACCCGGTAGGCAAAACCGGTCGCGCCCATTTTCGGGATCGACTTGCCGCCGGTCGCGATCACCAGCGACGAACAGGCCACGGCCCCCGATGACAGGCGCAGGTCGAATCCCTTGTCAGTCCGGACGATGTCCTCGACAGTGGCGGCAAGTTCCAGCGCCCCGCCCGCTTCGGCCAGATCGTAGGTGAGCATCGTCACGATCTGCGTCGCCGAACCGTCGCAGAACAGTTGGCCGAGCGTCTTTTCGTGAAAGGCGATACCGCGCGCCTCGACCCGTTTCACGAAGTCGGCGGCGGTGAACCGCGTCAGCGCTGAAATGCAGAAATGCGGATTGGCCGACAGGAATTGCTTCGGGGACGCATGGATATTGGTGAAATTGCAGCGGCCGCCGCCGGAAATGCGGATCTTCTCGCCGGGCGCCCTGGCGTGATCGACGACCAGCACCGAGCGGCCGCGCCGGCCAGCTTCGGCGGCGCAGAACAGGCCAGCGGCGCCGGCGCCCAGGATGACGACATCGAAGCGACGCAGGTTCATCCCGCTCCTTTAGCCGGAAAAAGGCGCGCCACCAGGCGCGGATACAAAAATACCGGCGGCCCAGGCCGCCGGTTCGTCTTCTCGCTTCTGGCCGCGATCAGGCAGCAGGCTGCCTGGTCTTGCGCAGATAGGGCAGGATGCGGTCGATCTCGCCGAATTTTTCGCGGGCCTGGTCGTCGTTGAGCGACAATGCGACGATGACGTCATCGCCCGGCTGCCAATCCGCCGGCGTCGCGATCGGCACGCCATCGGTGGCGCGGACGGCGTCGAGCGCGCGCAGCACCTCGGCGAAGTTGCGGCCGACCGACATCGGGTAGGTCATCGACAGGCGCAGCTTCTTGTCCGGGCCGATGATGAAGACCGAGCGCACTGCGGCGGTATCGGCGGCGGTGCGGCCGTCCGGCAGATAGGCTTCGGCCGGCAGCATGTCGTAGAGCTTGGCGACCTTGAGGCTCTTGTCGTCGATGATCGGGAACTTCGCCGGCATGCCGGCATAGGACTCGATGTCGCTCTTCCAGCGCATGTGGTCGGCGACGTCGTCGACGGAAATGCCGATCACCTTGACGCCGCGCTTGGTCCATTCGTCATCGAGACGGGCGACCGCGCCGAATTCGGTGGTGCAGACCGGGGTGAAATCCTTCGGGTGGGAGAACAGGATGGCGTAGCTGTCGCCAATCCAGTCGTGAAAACTGATGGTGCCTTCGGTCGTCTCGGCGGTGAAGTCCGGCACGACATCGTTGATACGGAGGCTCATTGGGTAACTCCTGATTTCAATGCTAATGCGTCATAACGCAGCTTCGCGATACAGGCGTGACATAATATCCTTCCCGGCACTGTTAAATGGGAATATTCCGCTTTTTGCCGCGTCACATCAGCGCTCTCGAATCTCAACTGACGGGACCAATTCATGCATATCGACGGACAGTGCCATTGCGGCCGGATCACCTATGAAGCCGAGATCGATCCGGAGCGGGTCGGCATCTGCCATTGCACCGACTGCCAGCAACTGACGGGCTCGCCCTATCGCGTCTCCGTCACCACCGAGGTGGAGAACATCCGCCGGGCGGGCGAGGAACCGAAATGCTACGTCAAGACCGGATCGAGCGGCGCGAAAAGGCTGCAGTATTTCTGCGGCGAATGCGGCTCGCCGCTATTCGTCACCGGCGAAGGCGAGGCGGGCAAGGTTTGGGGCATCCGCTGGGGCAGTATCGTCCAGCGAGCCGAGCTTGCGCCGCAGCGGCAGATCTGGTGCCGCTCGGCAACGCCCTGGGCGATGGACATCTCCGCCCTGCCGGGCAAGGAAACGATCTAGCGGCCCGTCAGGAGGCGTTGTCCTAGGCCGCCTTGGCGCGGACCTGGTAATCCTTGACCGCCTCGAAGACCATTCCGGGAGCGCGATCGGCCTCGTATTTAAGCGAGAAGGCGTTCTCGGCGAGGAAGACCGGATCGCCGTCAAGATCACGCGCGATGGCCGATCGGTGTTTGGTCATGAATGCGTCAAGCTGGATGCGGTCGGTATGCGAGATCCAGCGGCAGACGGAAAAGCGCGCTACCTCGAAATCGACCGGCAGCCCGTATTCCTGCGACAGGCGCTCCTTCAGCACGTCGAGTTGCAGAGCGCCGACGACGCCAACGATGGCCGGCGAACCATCCTCGGGCACGAAGAGCTGGACGACGCCTTCCTCGGCCATCTGCTGCAGCGCTTCCTTCAGTTTCTTGGCCTTCATGGCGTCGCCGAGGCGGACGCGGCGCAGGATTTCCGGCGAGAAGTTCGGTACGCCCTGGAAGACCAGCGGCTCGCCCTCGGTCAGCGTGTCGCCGATGCGCAGCGTGCCATGGTTCGGAATGCCGACGACGTCGCCGGCAAAGGCGGTATCGGCGAGCTGGCGTTGCGAGGCGAAGAAGAATTGCGGCGCGGTAAGGCCCAACTGCTTGCCGGTGCGCGACAGTCGCGCCTTCATGCCGCGCTCCAGCTTGCCCGAGCAGATGCGGGCAAAGGCGATGCGGTCGCGGTGGTTCGGGTCCATGTTGGCCTGGATCTTGAAGACGAAGGCCGTCATCTTGTCCTCGCTGGCATGAACCGTGCGAAGATCGGCTACCTGGTCGCGCGGCGGCGGCGCGAAATCGCCAAGCGCGTTGATGAGATCGCGAACGCCGTAATTCCTGAGCGCCGAGCCGAAGAAGACCGGCGTCATGTGGCCTTCGAGGAAAGACTGCTTGTCGAAGGGCCGGCAGGCTTCGCGGGCGAGTTCCAGCTCGTCGATGAAGACCGCCCGCTCGTTTTCCGGCAGGCGCTCGGCGACGGCCTGCGGGCCGGTGACCGGCGTCGGCACGATCTGGGCGTCGGCGCCGCGAAAAGTGTTGGCGGCCAGATTGTAGGAACCGCAGAAGGTCTTCGAGCGACCGACCGGCCAGGTGATCGGGGCGGTGTCGAGCGCCAGCTTCTCCTCGACTTCGTCCAGGATCTCGAAGGGGTCGCGGCTCTCGCGGTCCATCTTGTTGATGAAGGTGATGATCGGGATGTCGCGCATGCGGCAGACCTCGAACAGCTTCAGCGTGCGCGGCTCGATGCCCTTGGCGGCGTCGATGACCATGACTGCCGCATCGACGGCGGTCAGCGTGCGATAGGTATCGTCGGCGAAGTCCTCGTGGCCGGGCGTGTCGAGGATGTTGAAGACATTTCCTTCGTATTCGAAGGTCATCACCGAGGTGACGACCGAGATGCCGCGTTCCCGCTCGATCTTCATCCAGTCGGAGCGCGTCTGGATGCGGTCCTTCTTCGCCTTGACCTCGCCGGCGAGCTGGATCGCGCCGCCGAAGAGCAGCAGCTTTTCGGTCAACGTCGTCTTGCCCGCGTCCGGGTGTGCGATAATCGCGAAAGTGCGGCGGCGCGCGACTTCCGTTTCCAGTGCGCTTGTCATCGTGATCCTCAAGAATTGGCGCGGTGTGTGACAGGGGTCCGCCCCCAAGTCAATGTGAGGGCAGCGCCTTCGGCCGCCAAGCGGTTTCCAGCGCTTCCTCCAGGTCCCGTGGCGAGGCGATGCGCCAGCCGTTCCGCGTTCCCTCCACATATTGGGAGAGATCGAGGCCTTTGCCCGGAACGAGCGCAATGCGCGCCATTTCGTCCGGCAGGACGGTCGGGCGGCCATAGGCGTGGCGCACTGGCACACGCAACTGCGGTATGACCCGCATCACCATTTCGGTGCAGAACAGGCATTCCGGCGTGCTGGCATCGAAGCGGAAATCGAACGGCGTGCCGATGAGGGCGAATGCGCGCACCACCGCCTCTCGTCTTTGCGCGTCTCCGAGGGTCGGACGCAGCACGGCGACCGTGTCGACATCGATCACCTGATCGAGGCGCTGGACGCGCACGCCGGAGCGATGCGCCTCGATGACAACGGGGCCTTCCC
>JBAQHA010000312.1:0-8292 GCA_049288075.1 Oricola sp. | reverse complement strand
GCGAAGGGGCGCATCCCGATGTCCTCCATTGAGAGCCGCCCGGCCGGGACGGTCATGATCGACGCCGACGAAATGCGGCGGGCGCGCCAGCGGCGGCTCGAGAAGACCGGCAAGTGGCTGCTGCCGATCCTGATCATGGCGCTCGCCATAGTCATGTGGGACCGGATCTGCGTCTGGAACGAGATTCCTCGCTATATCCTGCCGCGGCCGGGCGAGGTGGCGGCGACACTGGTCACCGACCGCGTGCTGCTGTTCTCCTCCCTGACGACGACCTTGAAGATCACCTTCCTGTCGCTGCTCCTGGCGGTTGCCGGCGGCGTCGGGCTTTCGGTGCTGTTCACCCAGTCCAAATGGGTCGAGATGAGCTTCTTTCCCTTCGCCGTCGTCCTCCAGGTGACGCCGATCGTGGCGATCTTCCCGCTGATCAATATCTATGTCGACAACCAGACCGCCAAGCTTCTGCTGTGCGCCTGGATCGTCGCTTTCTTTCCCATCCTGTCGAACACGACGCTCGGCCTGAACTCGGTCGACCGGAACCTGCTCGACCTGTTCAAGCTCAACGGCGCGTCGCGCTGGCAGACGCTTTGGCATCTGCGCCTGCCGGCCTCGATGCCCTATTTCCTCGGCGGGTTGAAGATCGCCGGCGGCCTGGCGCTGATCGGCGCCGTTGTCGCCGAATTCGTCGCCGGCGCGTCGGGCCAGTCCTCCGGGCTTGCCAGCCGCATCATCGAGGCCGGCTACCGGCTGAACGCGCCGCGGCTGTTCGCCGCGCTGATCCTGATCTCGTTTACGGGCATCCTGATCTTCCTCGTGCTGAGCTTCATATCGAACCGCATCCTGCGTCGCTGGCATGAAAGCGCGCTGAAACAGGAGCATTGATGTCTGGTGGAACGCTGGTTCGGTCGGAACGAGGTATTGTCCTGCATCGCGCGCATCTGCATTCGTCTTGGGTGGACGGCGGGTCCGCAACGCATGACGGCGACGGGTTCGGCCTCTACGACCTGACCGTCGAGGGCGGGCGCATCTCGTCGATCGCCCCGTCGGGGCCGGACAGCGCGGGCGCGGACAACGACTTGCGCCGTCGCGTCGTCATGCCGGCCTTCGTCGATTGCCACACCCATCTCGACAAGGGCCATATCTGGCCGCGCAGACCCAATCCCGACGGTTCCTTTCCCGGCGCCTTGACCGCCGTTACCGAGGACCGGGCGGCGAACTGGTCGGCCGGCGACGTCGAGGCGCGGATGGAGTTCGCTTTGAAATGCGCCTATGCCTACGGCACCAAGGCGATCCGCACGCATCTCGACTCGCTGGCGCCGCAGGAGACGATCTCCTGGCCGGTGTTCGAGGCGATGCGCGAGCGCTGGGCGGGCCGGATCGACCTGCAGGGCGCCAGCCTGATCGGCATCGAATCCGCGCGCGACGAAGCCTGGTTCAATTCGCTGGTCGCCCGCGTGAAGGCGGCGGGCGGCATACTGGGCGCGGTCACCTACATGGTGCCGGATCTCGACGAATTGCTGGACCGCATTTTCCGCGCGGCGATCGACAACGGGCTGGAGCTCGATTTCCACGCCGACGAGACGGATGCGCTGGAGGCGGTCTCGCTGCGCCGGATCGCGGAAGCGGCGGCCCGGCACGGTTACGACGATCGTATCCTGGTCGGCCATTGCTGTTCGTTGGCGCGCCAGCCCGACGACGAGGTCCTTCGAACGCTCGACGCGGTGGCGGCCCGCAACATCTCGGTCGTCTCGCTGCCGATGTGCAACATGTATCTGCAGGACCGGCGCCCGAACGGGACGACGCCGCGATGGCGCGGCGTGACGCTGCTGCACGAGATGAAGGCGCGCGGCATCACTGTCTGCGTCGCTTCCGACAACACCCGCGACCCGTTCTACGCGTATGGCGATCTCGACATGATCGAGGTCTATCGCATGGCGACTCGCACCGCGCATTTCGACCATCCGGTCGCCGACTGGCCGAAAACGGTGCTGGCCAACCCGGCGCGGGCGATGGGGCATGGCGCCGACCATGGTACGCTCAGGCAAGGCGGGCCGGCTGATTTCGTCATCTGCGAGGGACGCTCCTGGACGGAAGTGCTGTCGCGACCGGAGAGCGGGCGCATCGTCGTGCGGGACGGCGCGGTCATCGACCGCGCATTGCCGTCCTACGAAGAACTTGACCATCTGATGGAGTAGGGAATGGCCGATCTGGAAGCGCTGCGCGCGGAAATCGAAGGGATCAGGATCGAGGACAACGAGAAGATCGTCCAGCAGAAGAGCCGCGATTTCTACTGGTACTCGCCGGTGCTCAAGCAGCGTCTCGACCACGTCGCCGGCGATCTCATCGTATCGCCAAGGGACGAGGCGGAACTGATCCGCGTGCTCAGGGCCTGCTTCAAGCACAATGTGCCGGTCACGCCGCGCGGCACCGGCACGGGCAATTACGGCCAGGCGATGCCCTTGTCCGGCGGCGTGGTGCTGTCGCTCGCCGACATGAACGAGATCCGGGAGATCGCGCCGGGCCGGGCTGTCGTCGGGCCGGGCGTGATCTGCTCCGACCTCGACACGGCGGCGCGCGAGCATTCCGGCCAGGAAATGCGCATGCATCCCTCGACCGCGCACACCGCGACGGTCGGCGGCTTCATCGCGGGCGGCTCCGGCGGCGTCGGTTCGACGCGCTGGGGCGGCCTGCGCGATTTCGGCAACATCATCCGGCTGCGCGTCGTCACCATGGAGGCCGAGCCGCGGGTGCTGGACCTGACCGGCGCGGACCTGCACAAGGTCACGCATGCCTATGGCACCAACGGCATCATCACCGAGGTCGAACTGCCGCTGACGGCGGCCTGTGACTGGGTCGACGTGCTGGTGACGTTCCCCGATTTCATGGAGGCCGCGACCTATGCCAACGCGCTCGGCCGGCAGGACGGCATCCTGCTGAAGCTCAACACGGTCGTCGCGGCCCCCGCGCCTTGGGACTATTTCAAACGCCACCAGAAGTTCCTCAAGGAAGGCGACAACGTCGTCATCTGCATGGTCGCGCCACAGTCGCTCGACGCGTTCCTCGCCTTCACGGCCCGGCAGGGCGGCCATGTTGCCTTCAACCGGGCGGAGACCAGCGAGGACGAGCTGCGCGGCCTGCCGCCCGCCTACGAACTCGCCTGGAACCACACGACGCTGCGCGGCCTGCGGGTCGATCCGGCGATCACCTATCTTCAGGTGCTCTATCCCTTCCCGAACCAGCTCGCGCTGGTGAAGAAACTGCACGCGATGTTCGAGGGCGAGATCATCGACCATCTCGAATTCGTGCGTTTCGACGGCGACATCACCTGCTTCGGCCTGCCGATGGTGCGGTTCTCGACCGAGGAGCGGCTGGAGGAGATCATGGCGACCTTCAACCGCGAGGGCGCTCCGATCTTCAACCCGCACCGCTACACGCTGGAAGAGGGCGGCATGAAGCAGACCGACGAGGTCCAGCTTGCCTTCAAGCGCGAAGCCGATCCGAAGGGCCTGCTCAATCCGGGCAAGATGATCGCCTGGGAAAATCCGGACTACGACTACGACACCGGCGGCGTATGGCTGTTCAGGGGATTGCAGAAGGCGGGCTGACGACATGCGCATTCTGGTGCTGCACGCCCACCCGGTCGCCGAGAGCTACAACGGCTACCTGCATCGCAGAATCGTCGAGCGCCTCAAGGCGAAGGGCCACGACGTCGACGATTGCGACCTTTACGCCGAGGGCTTCGATCCCCGGCTGACGCGCGAGGAGCGGCTTGCCTATCACGACATCGGCGCGAACATCGAGCCGGTCAAGGAGCATGTGGAGCGTCTTCGGGCGGCGGAAGCGCTGGTGATGAGCTATCCCGTCTGGAACTTCGGCTATCCGGCGATCCTGAAGGGCTATTTCGATCGGGTGTTCCTGCCCGGCGTGTCGTTCGGCATCGTCAACGGCAAGGTGCGGCCGTGCCTGCACAATATCCGCAAGGTCGGCGTCGTGACGACCTATGGCGGCTCGCGGTTGCGCGCGACGCTTGTCGGCGACCCGCCGCGCAAGGCGGTCAACCGCGTGCTGCGGGTCATCGTCAAGCCGGGCGCACCGGTGAAGTACCTCGCCCATTACGACATGAACCGTTCGACCGACCGGACCCGTACCCGCTTCGCCGGCCGTGTCGAACAGGCGATGGATGCATTCTGATGCGCATCCTGGTCGTGTATTGCCACCCGGTCCCGGAAAGTTACGGCGCCGCGTTGCGTGACGCGGTGATGGGCGCGTTGGGGCAGGCGGGTCACGAGACGCGGCTGATCGACCTTTATGCCGAAAAGTTCGATCCGGTAATGGGTTGCGAGGAGCGGCGCACCTACAACGAAATGCAGAGCCATCAGCACCCGGTGCCCGAACACGCCGCGCATCTCGCCTGGGCGGAGGGCCTGGTCTTCGTTTACCCGACCTGGTGGTACGGGCTTCCCGCCATGCTCAAGGGTTGGCTCGACAGGGTGTGGACGCCGGAAATCACGTTCTCGATCTCGCCCGGCACGAGGCGCATCACACCGCTAATGACGCATATCCGAAAGCTCGGCGTCGTCACCACCTGCGGGGCGCCGCGCTGGTGGTCGCATGTCGTCGGACATCCCGGCAAGCGAACGATCCTGCGCGGCGTGCGGGCGTTGTTCGCCAGGCGCTGCAAGACGGTGTTTCTGGCGCACTACCTGATGGATGTGTCGACGCCGCAATCGCGGTTGGCTTTTCTCGATCGCGTCGAGCGGACAATGCGGCGGTTCTAGACGGTATCCAGCGCGGCCTGCGGCGCAGGCGCCGCCGGCTCTTCCGGATAAGAAAGGAACTGCAGCTGGCGCGCGGGCACGCCCTCGATCGAGCGGATGACGCAAGTCGCCAGATCGCGCCCGGCGAGGCGGACGTCCTCGTTGATGACGTCGATTTCCTTGCGGAAGCGCTTCAGAATATTGGTGTGCTGCTTCGACACCAGCAACACATCCCGGCCGACGCGCAGGCCCGCCTGCTCTATGCCGGCGGTCGAGGCGATCGCCGCGCTGCCGCTGCCGCAGACGATCCCGTCCGGGCGGTCCGGCGAGCGCATCATCTCGTAGATGCATGCCTGGATCGCATCAAGGCCGTCGTCGACCGTGATCATGTCGATGGGAACCTGCTGCAGTCGGGTTTCGCGCAATCCGGCAACGAAACCGGCCTTCATGTGGCGCGCATAGGTGAGAATTTCCGGAGGGCCGATCAGGCCTATGCGCTTGGCTCCGCGCGCAGCCAGCATCTTCACGGCGACATGCGCGAAGCGTTCGTTGTCGAAATCGTGCCAGGGATGCTCGATCCCCATTTCGGTTCGGCCATGGGTGGCGAAGGGCATCGCGTTGTCCGTCAGATAACGCACGCGCCGGTCGTGCAACTCGGTTCGCGAAATGATGACGCCGTCCGCCGATCCGGTCTCGACCACATAGCGGACCGGTTCCATCGGGTCGTTGCGGTGGGAGTAGGGCGTGACGACGAGGTGATAGGGCGTGTCGCGCAATACTTCGGAAATGCCGTAGACCATCTGCGCGGTCAGGCCCATGATCTCTTCCTCGGTGTTGAGGACGAGACTGATAACATTGGTCTTTCCGGTGCGAAGGCGGACGCCCGCCCGATTGGGGCGATAGCCGATCTGCTTGGCGACGAGGCGGACACGCTCCTTGGCTTCCACGCCGATGTCGGGCGCGTCCTTGAGCGCGCGCGACACGGCGGTAACCGAATAGCCTGTCATGTATGCAATGGTTTTCAGCGTCGGCGGCCCGGCGCCAAGGGCCGCGGTGTCGGTCCGACCTGTCTTCTTGTTCTTTGCCATGTGTCCGACCCTCGGTGCTGCGGAATATAGGCTTGCGAAGCCTGCGGTTTCAACCGGTGCGGCGCTTTTTCCGCAATCGTTAAAGTCTGTTGCAGTGCCGCATCTTGTGCTGCGCCGCCGAAGCGACGCGTTCGGGCAAGGCTATCGGCCATCGCCAAGCCATTGGAATTCTTGTGTTTGAAAGGATGGTTGCGCTATCTGCTTCATTTTTTTCACAGCTTGAATTATTTTCCCGAGGGCGGTTGCGCCTCAAAAAGGCTTATCATACAGTTTCACTGCAACGTTACAGTTTCCAGGGAGGAAAACATGCGTCTTCGTACAACGTTCGCGGCATTGGCGGCGACAGTCGTCTTGCCGTTCGCCGGCGCCCAGGCGACGGATCTTGAGGTTACCCACTGGTGGACTTCGGGCGGGGAATCGGCCGCGGTGGCCGAACTGGCCAAGGCTTTCGACAATAACGGCTCCGGCGATCACTGGGTCGACGGCGCCATCGCCGGTTCCGGCGGCGTCGCGCGCCCGATCATGATCAGCCGCATCACCGGCGGCGATCCGATGGGCGCGACGCAATTCAACCACGGGCGGCAGGCTGAGGAACTGGTGCAGGCGGGGTTGATGCGCGATCTGACCGATCTCGCCGAGAAGGAAGGCTGGCGCAGTGCGATCGGCGACCCGAAACTGCTCGATTCCTGCACACTCGACGGCAAGGTCTACTGCGTGCCGGTGAACATCCATTCCTGGCAGTGGCTGTGGCTCAACCGCCATGTCTATGAGGACAACGGCCTTGCCGTCCCGACCAATTGGGACGAATTCGTCGCGGCCGCTCCGGCTCTGCGCGAGAAGGGGATCATCCCGCTTGCTCTCGGAGGGCAGCCCTGGCAGTCCTCCGGCGCGTTCACCGTAATGTCCGTTTCGCTTGCAGGGGTCGATGACTGGCTGGCCGTGGTTCGCGACAAGAACGCCGAAGTGGCAGCCGGCCCGTCCTATGCGCGGCTGTTCAAGGCTGCGGCCGACGCCCGCGAACTGGCCAAGGGCTCGAACGTGCAGGACTGGAACCAGGCGACGAACCTCGTGATTACCGGCAAGGCCGCCGGCCAGATCATGGGCGACTGGGCCCAGGGCGAATTCGCGGTCGCGGGCAAGGTTGCCGGCGTTGACTACGATTGCCTGCCCGGCCTTGGCACGAACCCGATCGTGTCCACGGACGGCGACGCGTTCTATTTCCCGAAACTGAGCGACCCCGAGAAGTCCGAGGCCCAGCTCCGCCTGGCGTCGGCGATGTTCTCCAAGGAAACGCAGGTCGCCTTCAACCTGAAGAAGGGCTCGATGCCGATCCGTACGGACGTCGACCTGTCGCAGGCCAATGCCTGCATGACCAAGGGCATCGAACTGCTGAAGGAAGGCAAGATCGTTCCTTCCGCCAACCAGTTGCTGAGCCCCGACACGCAGGGGCAGATCGAAGACCTGATGACCGAATTCTGGTCCAGCGACGCGATCAGCGCCGAAGAAGCACAGAAGCGCTACGCGGAAATCATCGCCAACGCCGACTGATCTCCTCCCGGGCACATCGTGCCCCGCCGCCGGCCTGCCGTTTGCGCAGGTCGGCGGCACCTTTGACCATTCGCGCAAACCCGAAGGCCGGAAGGGGATCCGTCGATGGCGCAATATCCGCGTCCCGTACAACTGTTTCGGAATCTCAATGCCAAGATCGCGGCAATTCCGATGATCCTGACCGCGGTCGTGATCTTCGCCGGCGGCACGATCTGGACCGTTGTCTATTCATTCACCGATTCGAAGCTGCTGCCGCGCCTGCGCTGGGTCGGTTTCGATCAGTACGAGCGGCTCTGGTCGACCAGCCGATGGCTCATCTCCATCGAGAACCTGCTGATCTACGGCGTATTTTCGCTGATCTTTTCGCTCGTCATCGGCTTCCTCCTGGCGGCGTTGCTGGACCAGAAGGTTCGTTTCGAGAACACGCTGCGCACCATCTATCTCTATCCTTTCGCGCTCAGCTTCATCGTTACCGGCCTCGTCTGGCAGTGGATTCTCAATCCCGACTTCGGGGTCCAGCACATTGTCCGCCAGCTGGGATGGGAAAGTTTCGCCTTCGATCCACTCTACAATGAGAGTATCGTCATCTACGGAATTCTGATCGCCGGACTCTGGCAAGGCACGGGCCTGGTCATGTGCCTGATGCTGGCGGGGTTGCGCGGCATCGACGAGGACGTCTGGAAGGCCGCCCGCGTCGACGGGATCCCGATATGGAAAACCTATCTTTTCATCGTCATTCCGATGATGCGACCCGTCTTCATCACGACGCTGGTGTTGATCGCCTCCGGCATTGTCCGGCTGTACGACCTCGTCGTCGCGCAGACGAGCGGCGGGCCGGGCATCGCATCGGAAGTGCCGGCGAAATACGTCTACGACAAGATGTTCCTCGGCCAGAACCTCGC
>JBAQHA010000311.1:0-10579 GCA_049288075.1 Oricola sp. | reverse complement strand
CCTTGCGCGTGTCTGCGCTGCCCGGTGCGGACGGGTGCTTCTGCCTGGTTTTCTTTCTCGGGTCGGTCTTCGCCAAGGATCGGGCTTTCGCGAGTGCTTTCGGTGCAGTCTATGGAACATTCGCCTGTGAAAACCAAGACGCGGCATGTCGCCGTCCTTGACGGCGCTGTTGCGGCAAATCGATAATCCCGGCCATAGGCAGAGGAGGCCTGATGCCCAAACCTTACCGCGAGAACGCCGCCATCGTCTTTTTCTGGGGATTCATGCTCTGCGTTCTGCTTTTCGCCCTTGGCGAATGGATCGGCTTAGCCTTCGGCTGACAGTTCCGTGGCAAGCATCGCCGCGGCCAGATCCTCCAGCGCCGCGCCAGTCGATTTGAACAGCGTGATCTCGTCCGCCGAGGCCCGGCCCTTATGCTTGCCGGCGGCAAGCGCGTGCAGGTCGGCCTTGATATCCGTTTCGGTAATCAGCCCCGCCTTGAGCGGTTGCACGATGTCGCCGCCTTCCTTCGTCGCGCCCTCGTAGGTGTCGACGAAGATCGAGGCGCGGCGAATGCAGTCGTCGTCGCTTTCGCGCATCAGCGGCGTGAACGCGCCGACAAGGTCTATATGCGCGCCCGGTTTCACCAGTGCGCCCTTGACCAGCGCCGTCGACGAAAGCGTCGCGGCCGTGATCGTGTCGGCCTGCGGTATCGCCGCGTCGAGGTCGGTCGTGGCGCTCGCATCGAAGCCCTCGGCCCGCAACGCCGCCGCTAGTTTTTCGGCGTTCGGCGTCGAGCGGTTCCACACGATGATCCGCCTGTACGGCCGGACGCTCGCATGCGCCCTGGCGAGGAACGGCGCCAGTTCGCCGGCTCCGACGACCAGCAGTGTCTCGGGATTTGCAGGCGCGAGGTAACGCGCGGCGAGCGCTGAGGCGCAGGATGTGCGCCACACGGTCAGACGCGCCCCGTCGATCAGCGCTTGCGGCGCGCCGGTATTCCCGTCCATCAGGATATACGAGCCCATCACGGCGGGCAGGCCGGTCTTGCCGTTGTCAGGCGTCACGGTAACGATCTTCACGCCGATATGGCCGTTGACGACGTCCTTCGACCAAGCCGGCATCAGCAGCAGCGTTTGGTCGGCCCTGCCGGGTTGCTCGATCGTGTGGTGATGGCGCAACGGCGCGTTGACACCGGTGGCAAACGCCTCAGCCAGCGCGTCGATCACTTTCGGAAATGTGAAAAGCCGGTCGAGTTCCGGGGCCGAAATGATCTTCATCGCTGTCTCCCGTCAACGCGACAGGATCAGCGACTTGCCTGCCTCTGTGTCCGGGCCCGTCTTGCGCCTTGTATCGTCGGCGGCGAAGCGCAGGCTGTCGGCTTCCTTCTTGTAGCGGCGTTCCATCTTGCGGTGCTTGCCCTGTGCGAGCCATGCCCCGATTCCGCCGGCCAGCACGCCGATGGCGATCGCCGCGAACAGCCAGATGAACATCGGCGCGTTGATCGTCAGCGCCGGGTTCTGCGGATTGAAGACGTCGAAACGCAATGGAACCGAGCCGCGATTGGCGACCGCGAGCGCGATCAGCACAATCGCCAGGGGAATGGTTATGAAGATGGTAATCAGCCGCCGGATCATGATCTGTCAATTCCAGCACGCGCCCGGGCGTGTCAAGCCCGGGTTACTCGTTGAGCCGCTCGCGCAGTTCCTTGCCCGTCTTGAAGAAAGGTACCCATTTCTCCTCGACAGCCACCTTTTCCCCGGTGCGCGGATTGCGTCCCTCGCGTGCCGGGCGGTTTTTCACCGAGAATGCGCCAAATCCGCGCAGTTCCACGCGATTGCCATGCGCGAGGCTGTCGGTGATCTCGTCAAACACCGCGTTGACGATGTTTTCGACGTCGCGCTGGAACAGGTGCGGGTTCCGGTTGGCGATGATTTGAACGAGTTCTGACTTGATCAAAACGGCTCCTCCTGCCCGCGTGGCCTGCCGGCATTCAGTGGCCAACGTGCCAAACGGAGACCAGACCGTCAAGGAAAAGACGATCCTTGACGGACTCCAGCGGAGAATTTTTGCCGAGGTCGATTCCGAGCCATTGAATCGCGGCTTTCGCCCACAAGAGGTTGGCCGCCGGTTCTGACTTTTTCCACTCGATCACGTCGAGATCCGCGTCGACGCCCTTCGATGCGAGCCATTCCTTCGCCGCTTCCTCGCCGCCGAGGCCGTCGATGAGCTTGCGGTCGAGCGCCTGGCGGCCCGTGAACACCGATCCGTCGGCCAGCGTCGCGATTTCGGCGTCGGAAAGCCCGCGGCGGTCCTTCACGAGGTCCTTGAACCAGGCATAGCTGTCGAGGATCATCCGCCGGATCATGTCTTCTGCGCCGGGAGGCGACTCGTCGAACATGCCGGGCTCGGCCTTCAGCGGGCTCGACTTGATGGTGCGCACGTCGACACCGAGATTGTCGAGCAGCGTCGCGAAATTCGGATATTGCACCAGCACGCCGATCGACCCGACGATGGATGTCTTGCGGGCGACGATGTGGTCGGCCGCCGACGCGATCAGGTAGCCGGCCGACGCGGCGAGCGTACCCACCTGGGCAGTCACGGGCTTTTCTGCGGCGATCTTGCGCACCGCGTCGAAGATCGCCTCGCCGCCGGCCGTCGTGCCCCCGGGCGAATCGACGGTGAGAATGACGCCTTTCACTGCCTCGCTCTCGCCGATATCCTTCAATACGCTCAATAGCTCTTCGTCCTCGAAGATCGTGCCGTCGATGCGCACCTTGGCGATATGCGGCCGCGATTTCGCGCCGAATCGGTCTTCCGGGAACGACGCGTATGCGGCGGCGAACAGCGCGATCACGGCGACGCAGACGGCGACGACGCGCCAGAACGTCAGTTTGCGGCGCAGTCGCCGGCGGTCGATGATGTTGTCGGCGAAATGATCGGACATGGTGTTCCCTGTGGCTGTTTGAAGGGCTTCGGGCCGGCGCCGGAAGAAGGTATTGTCGGCTAAAGCTTGCGTTTTGCCGACTATTTACCACTTCATGGCGATAATCGGGGAATCACCATATGAGCGCCTCGGCGACTTGGCGAGTTTAATCGATGCACGGCAACAGTGAAACGGAAAGCGGCGCGATGATGTATGACGACGCCAGCGATCGCCAGCGCGCATACCGCGCTGCGCGGTCCCACTCCGGTCGCGTGCGCATCGCCAAGGTCGCGCTTCCGGCCGTCGCCATTGCCGTCATGGTCGCTGCCGGGGGCTATATGTACCTGTCCAGCGCCCTGCCCGATATCGGCATCGATCTATCGGGCGCCGGAATCCAGGACGGCAAGCTGGTCATGGCCAATCCGAAGCTCGATGGTTTCACCGCCGATGACAGGCCCTATTCGGTGCGCGCCGCCCGGGCCATCCAGGATCTGTCGGGCGGCGGTATCGAACTCGAGCGCATCCGTGCCGTCGTGCCGCTGAACGAGGACACCGACGCGCACATCGCCGCGCCGGCCGGCTTGTTCGATTCCGACGCGAACACGCTCGACCTGACCGAATCGCTTTCCGTCGAGACCACCGACGGCATGCGCGCCGATCTGGGCTCGGCGCAGATCGATCTGGCCGCCGGCCGCCTGTCGACATCCGATCCGGTGCGCATTTCCATGCCGCAGGCCGTTCTTCAGGCCGATCGCATGCTCGTCGAGGACAACGGCAAGCGATTGGTCTTTGAAAGTCGCGTCAAACTTGTGGTACAGCCCGCGGCATTCACTTCCGCGACCGGTGGCAAGACCGGCGCAGGCGGATAGACGAAGGACCCGACCATGCCGAAATCGCTCAAACGCGGCACAACGACCGTCACGGCAGCATTTGCGCTGATTGCGGCGATGGGCGTTTCCGGGACCGCCTTGGCGCAGGCCGACCGGGCGACGGGATTGCAGCTCACCGGTGACAAGCCGGTCGAGATCGAGGGCGATCAGCTCGAGGTCATGGAAGACAAGTCCATGGCGGTGTTTTCCGGCAATGTCCGCATCGTTCAGGGCGAGACGATCATGCGCACCGGCAAGTTGACGATCCACTATCTCGGCAGCGCGACGAACGCCTCCATCACGTCCGGCGCTTCGCAGATCGACCGCCTCGAGGCGACCGGCGGCGTCAACATCCAGTCCGGGACCCAGGTAGCAACCGGCGACACTGGCATTTTCAACATGAAAAGCGAGGTTCTGGTGCTGTCCGGCAAGCGCGTGACGCTGTCGGAGGACGGCAACGTCGCCACCGGCTGCAAGCTCACCGTTGCGATGCAGACCGGCCGCGCCAAGCTCGAAGGCTGCGGCGACACCGGCTCCCGCCCGACGATTCTCCTGCAGCCGCGCTCGGATCGCGGCGGCAACTGACGGCCATTCGCCGGTGGCCCTCCTCAATTTCTTCCGTAACGGCGCCGCCAAGACCGAAACCGTCGCGCCCGCGGTCGCCGGCAAGCCCGGCCGCAACCTGCAGGGAACGCTGATCGCGCGCGGCCTGACCAAGAGCTATCGCGGCCGCAAGGTCGTCGACGGAGCGACCATGGGCGTGCGCGCTGGCGAGGCGGTCGGCCTGCTCGGGCCGAACGGCGCCGGCAAGACAACCTGCTTCTACATGGTCACGGGTCTCGTCCCCGTCGACGAGGGCCATATCCTGATCGACGGCAACGACGTGACGGCGATGCCGATGTACCAGCGGGCGCGCCTCGGTATCGGCTACCTGCCGCAGGAAGCCTCGATCTTCCGCGGACTGTCGGTCGAAAAGAACATCATGGCGGTGTTAGAAGTCGTCGAAAAAAGCGCCAGGGAGCGCCAGAAGAAGCTCGACGCGCTGCTCGACGAATTCTCCATCGGCCATCTGCGCAAGGCGCCGTCGATCGCGCTGTCGGGCGGTGAGCGCCGGCGCTGCGAGATCGCCCGCGCGCTTGCCGCCGATCCCGCCTTCATGCTGCTCGACGAGCCCTTCGCGGGCGTCGACCCGATCGCCGTATCGGACATCCAGGAACTCGTCCGCCACCTGACGCAGCGCGGCATCGGCGTGCTGATAACCGACCACAATGTGCGCGAGACGCTCGGCCTGATCGACCGTGCCTATATCATCCATGCCGGCAAGGTTCTGACCCAGGGCAAGCCGGACGAGATCGTCGCCAATCCCGACGTTCGCCGCCTCTATCTCGGCGAGCAGTTCTCCCTCTGAGACCAGTTGAATACGCCCGCAGCGCGTGCCGCAACAATTCCTTGCACTTAACCGTTTGACAGCGGGCCTGTGATAAGCAATTTTTGGGCCAGTTGGGTCATTAGTGAGGTTCGGGTAAGCGGGGATGGCGTTATCAGCCAAACTCAATATGCGGCAAAGCCAGTCTATGGTGATGACGCCGCAGCTTCTGCAATCGATCAGGCTGCTTCAGTTCACGCAGCTCGAACTCGACCGATTCGTGCAGGAGCAGATCGAGAATAATCCCTTGCTCGAAACGACGGGACAGGAAGACTTGTCCTCCGATGCCGACCTCGCCCCCGCTGAAGAGGTTTCCGGAGACGGTGGCGCCGATTGGGGCATGAACGAACTGGAAATCAGCGCCAGCGCGATCGCCGACAAGCTCGATACACCGCTCGACAACGTCTTTCCCGACGATCCCGGCCATGTCGATCCGTCTGCCGGCTCATCCGGTCTGTCGCGCTCGGGCGTGTCCGGCCCGGACTTCTCGGGCAATCCGGACTCCGCGTTCGACCTGCAGGAGCTCGTCGCCGCGTCGCTGTCGCTGCGCGACCACCTTGTCGAGCAGATCAGCCTGACGCTGCGCACCGTCGCCGACCGCGCCATCGCCCATGAGCTCATCGATGCGCTCGACCCGAACGGATATATCGACGCCGATTTCGTCGAACTGGCCGATCGGCTCGGATGCGAGGTCGAGGATATCGAAGCCGTTCACGGCGCGCTGCAGCAGATGGATCCGCCCGGTGTGTTCGCCCGCGATCTCGCTGAGTGCCTCACCCTGCAATTGCGCCGCAACGACCGCTTCGACCCGGCCATGGCGGCGCTGATCGCCAACCTGCCGCTGCTCGCGAAACGAGATTTCCGGTCGCTGTCGCGCATCTGCGGCGTCGACGAGGGCGATCTCATCGACATGCTGGCCGAAATCCGCACGCTCGATCCGCGCCCCGGCCTTGTCTTCGAGCATTCCGGCGCCGAGACGATCGTCTACGACGTCGAGGTGCGCGAGGCCGCCGACAGCACCTGGCGCGTCGAACTCAATCCCGACGCGCTGCCGCGTGTGCTGGTTAACCGGGATTACTACACGAGGGTTTCCCGCTCCGGCCTGTCGGCCGACGAGAAGACCTTCATGAGCGAGTGCCTGCAGAACGCCACCTGGCTCGAGCGCAGCCTCGACCAGCGCGCCACGACCGTCCTCAAGGTCGCCACCGAGATCGTGCGCCAGCAGGACGGCTTCCTCGTCCGCGGCGTCAGCGCTCTGAAGCCGATGACGATGAAAATGGTCGCGGACGCCATCGGCATGCACGAATCGACGATCAGCCGCGTCAGCGCCAACAAGTACATGCTGACCCCGCGCGGCCTGTTCGAGTTCCGCTACTTCTTCACCGTCTCCATCGCCGCCAGCGACGGCGGCGAGGATGGCCACTCGTCGGAAGCGGTGCGCCAGCGCATCCGCTCGCTGATCGACAAGGAGACGCCGGAATCGGTTCTCTCCGACGATTCGCTGGTGACCATCCTCAAGGACGAGGGCATCGACATCGCGCGCCGCACGGTCGCCAAGTACCGGGAGGGCATGAATATCGCCTCTTCCGTCCAGAGACGCCGCGAAAAACGGGCGCTAGCGGTCGCCAATGCCTGACCGCGGATTTCAGCGCGGCAAGGACCGTGATCCATTTTTCTGCGCGCCAGACTTCACAGCCTTGCTTCTTTCGCCCAATCTGTGGTTTGGGCCCCGGCGGCCTCAAGACAAATAACCAGGGAGTTGCAGATGGCTTTGCGCGTTTCGGGAAAACACATGGATATCGGCGACGCGTTCCGGATCCGCATCGAGGACCGAATCGAGGAAGCGCTCTCCAAATATTTCGATCGGGGCGCGAACGGCCACGTGACCGTCGAGAAAGCCGGTTCGCGGTTCACGACCGACTGCATGCTGCACCTCGATTCCGGCATCATGCTGCAGGCGACCGGCGAAGCGCAGGACCCGCAGGCAAGCTTCGAGGCCGCGGCCGAGCGCATCGAGAAGCGGCTGCGCCGCTACAAGCGCCGCCTGAAGCAGCACCACACCGACGAGGCGGCAGGCCGCGGCGAGGAATACGCGTATCGCGTGCTGGAAGCGCTGCCGGAATCCGACGAGGAGACCGTTCCCGAAGATTACGCTCCGGTCGTTGTCGCCGAACGCTCGATGCAGTTGGCCACGATGCCTGTGTCTTCCGCGGTTTTGCAACTGGACCTGCAGGACAACCCGGTATATGTGTTCCGAAACGCAGGCAGCGGGGACGTTAATCTCGTATACCGCCGCGCCGACGGAAACATTGGCTGGATAGATCCGGGCTCGATCAAGCAATCTTAGTACAACGTGTTTGAGACGCGCTGAAAGGCGCGTGCACTGGCTCGCACTGTCCGCAAGGAAAGACGAATGGATCTCGGTGATATTGTCACTCAGGAGGCTATCATCCCGGATTTGCGGGTGAGCTCCAAGAAGCAGCTTCTCCAGGCCGTCGCGGAAAAGGCATCGGAACTTACCGGCATTTCGGCGCGCGCCATTTTCGACACGATTCTCCAGCGCGAGCGCCTCGGCTCCACCGGGGTCGGCAAGGGCATCGCCATTCCGCACGGCAAGTTCGCGGATTTCGACCGTATAGCGGGCGTCTTCGCGCGCCTGCACACGCCGGTCGATTTCGAGGCGCTGGACGACCAGCCGGTCGATATCGTGTTCCTTCTGCTGGCGCCTGAAAGCGCCGGCGCGGATCATTTGAAGGCTCTGTCACGCATCGCCCGCGTGCTGCGCGATCCGGCCCGCATCGCCAAGCTGCGCGCTACGCCCGACGTGGAGGCGCTTTACGCCTTCCTGACCGAGGAACAGGCTTCCAACGCCGCCTGACGGTTTTCCCGACGCCGTTTGCCGCCTGTGCGCAACCTCCCGGGAATGATGACGTGTCCGCCGTTTTGAACGACAATGCGGCGGCAAGTTGCGTTTGGAGGAAGCCGATGCCGATCTATGAAGACCTGAAAGACGCGTCCGTACTGATCACGGGGGGCGGGTCTGGGATCGGCGCGGCCTTGACCGAGGGTTTCGTCGCGCAGGGGGCGAAGGTCGCCTTCATCGACATCGCGGTGGCGGCGAGCGAGGCGCTGGTCGAAAGGCTTTCGCCGGCGGCCGCCCATCGGCCGCTGTTCTTGCATGCCGACCTGCGCGACATTCCCGCCCTTCGCAATGCCGCCGCCGAAGCCGCCCGCGCGCACGGGCCGGTCACTGTGCTGGTCAACAATGCCGGCTGGGACGATCGCCATGCCGTCGAGGCCGTCGACGAGGCCTATTGGGAGAACGACATGGCGATCAATCTTCGCCCGCAGTTCTTCGCCATCCAGGCCGTTATGCCCGGCATGATAGCAGCTGGCGGCGGCGCGATCGTCAACTACACCTCCACATCCTTCATGATGAACAATGGCGGCATGCCCGTCTACACGGCCGCCAAGGCCGGCGTCATCGGATTGACCAAGGGCATGGCCGGCGATCTCGGCCCGCACAACATCCGCGTCAACGCGATCGCGCCGGGCTGGGTCATGACCGAGCGCCAGAGGGACCTCTGGGTCACCGACGAAAAGCTCGCCGGAATGATCGCCCGCCAGTGCCTGAAGGAGCCGATCCAGCCCGCCGACATGATCGGCCCGTGCCTGTTCCTCGCGTCGAAAGCGGCTCGAATGATCACCGCGCAGGTTCTGATCGCCGACGGGGGCGCCGTGTGACGGCGAATAATCGGTCATCGCCGGTGTGACCGCCGCTTCGGCGCCTTGGAAACCCATGACCGCCGCCTGGGCGGAACCCGTGAACGGAGGGAAGACATGCCGCAATCCGCATCCTGGCCCGCCCTGACGCGCGAGCTGGTCGCCATTCTGCGCGGCCTCGAACCGGACAGCGCTGTGGCGTCGGCGGGAGCCCTCGTCGACGCCGGTTTCGAGGCGATCGAGATCCCGCTCAATTCGCCGAATCCGTTCCGCTCCATCGAACTGATAGCCAACGCGTTCGGCGACCGCATCCTCGTCGGCGGCGGCACGGTCCTGGCGCCGTCCGATGTCGACCGACTGAACGACGCCGGCGGCCGCCTCCTCGTCGCGCCCAATGTCGACCCCGCCGTCCTTGCCCGCGCCGCCGATCACGCCATGATCGCCATGCCGGGCGTCTTTTCGCCTACCGAGGCGTTGGCCGCGGTCGCCGCCGGCGCTTCCGCATTGAAGTTCTTTCCGGCTAGCGTGCTCGGCCCCGCCGGCATCAAGGCGATTTCCGCCGTGTTGCCGAAGGGCATGGTCATCGGCGCGGTCGGCGGCGTCTCCGACCTCGATTTCGAGGCCTATGGCAACCACGGCATCCGCCTGTTCGGGTTGGGATCGTCGATCTTCCGGCCGGGCATGGAGGCCGCGGAAATCGCGCAACGCGCAAGAAAGACGGTCGCCGCCTGGGACGCCGTCTTCACCGGGACCCTGGAGATCTGAACGATGGCCGAAGTCTCCATCCTGTCGCCGGCCGAGTGCAAGCTGGGTGAGGGCCCGACCTTCGATCCGGCGCGCGAAACGCTGTTCTGGTTCGATATCCTCGGCTGCAAGCGCCATGCCCTGCACATGCCGACGGGGAGCGAAACCGTGCTCGACCTGCCGGAAATGGCGAGCGCCATGGCCGTGATCGACGCCGGCCGCGACATGATCTTGACCGAGACCGGTCTCCATGTCCTCGACAATGCGACCGGGAAATTGACGCCGCATGTGGAGATCGAGGCGGACAATCCGGTCACCCGTTCCAACGACGCCCGCGTCCACCCGTCCGGCGCCTTCTGGATCGGGACCATGGGCAGGGAAGCCGAGCAAGGCGCTGGTGCCTGGTATCGCTATTTTCGCGGCGAGGTGGAAAAGCTCTACGACCGCGTCACCATCCCGAACGCCTGTTGCTTCTCGCCCGAAGGAAGGTCGGCCTGGTTCGTCGATTCGCGCAGCCGCAAATGGATGCGGGTCGCTGTCGATCCGTCGAACGGTGCGCCCTGCGGCGAACCGGAACTGTTTTACGATTTCGGCGCCGAAAAGGGTGGGCCGGATGGCGCGGTCTGCGATGCGGAAGGCAATCTCTGGATCGCTCGATACGGCGGCGGCAGGCTCGACTGCTTCTCTCCGGCCGCGACATGTATTCTGTCAATCGATCTGCCGGCAAGCCAGACCACTTGCCCAGCCTTTGCCGGCGACGGGTTGATCGCCGTCACCTCCGCCTGGCAAACCATGGACGCCGAGGCCCGCGCCGCCGATCCCGATGCCGGTAAGACCTTCCTCGTCAAGACCCCGGTGAAAGCGAAATACGATCCTCCGGTCGCCTTTGCCGAGACCTGACCCCATCGGATG
>JBAQHA010000310.1:0-2597 GCA_049288075.1 Oricola sp. | reverse complement strand
CTTCTTGATCAGGTGAAGCTCGCACTCGTCTCCCGGAAACACCCGGCACGACATTGTCTTGAGCACTTCGCGCAACTGCTCCCGCGCGAAGACGCTGCGGGTCGACGCATGCACGAGCATCACCGGCTTGCCCGGGATTTCGAGCCGCGACACCAGCCAGTCGAGCGCGTTCTTGAAACCGCCCGGAATGCCGTGCGCATATTCCGGGCAAGCGATCAGGATACCGTCGCAGCCTTCAACGCGGGCGGCGAGCCGCAACACGCTCTCCGGGGTATTCTCTTCGAGATCGGGCGAAAACAGCGGCAAGGCGCCGAGACCGTCGAAGACCTCGATAGAAAACCCGTCGGGCGCCAGCGCCGCTAGCGCATTCAGAAACGCGGTATTGGTCGAGGCGGCGCGCAGGCTGCCCGAAAGGCCGAGAAGCTTCATGTTCGGACTTATTCGGCGAGCTTGAGTTCGGCGAGGTCCTCGCGCAACTGTTCGGGGTCCAGGAAAAGGATCGCCTGCCAGCCGAAATCGCGCGCCGACGCGACGTTCTTTTCGGAATCGTCAATGAACAGCGTCTTCGCCGGATCGAGCCCGAAGCTTTCCGTATGGTGGGCGTAGATCGCCGGGTCCGGCTTGATGACACCGATGTCGCCGGAAACGGTGACGCCGCGCGATTCCTTCAGGAACGGATACATTTCCTGCGCCTCGCGGAACGTGTCGGAGGCGAAATTGGTCAGCATCGTCACGTCGCGGCCCTCGGCGATCATTGCGCGCAGGATGGCGACGCTGTCGTCATAGGCATGCGGCACCATCTCGGTCCAGTGACGGCGGAAAGCGCGGATGTTGTCGGCCTCGTCGGGGAAGCGGGCGAGCAGTTCCTCCTCGGCCTCGATCCAGCTTCGGCCCCGGTCCTGCTCCACGTTCCAGGCCGGCGAGCAAACCTCTTCCATAAACCATGCCCGGCGGCGGTGGTCCGGAATGATGCGGCGGAACGGCAATTCGGGGTCGTAATGGACCAGCACCTTGCCGATGTCGAAGACGATGTGTCGGATGTCAGTCATGGTCTCGGTTCCGGTCGTTTTCCGATTCGTGTTCGATGGCGAGAGCCAACACTTTTTTCATGACGGTTGGTAGGGCTTCGCCGGCAATCGTGTCCGGCGCGTTCCACCATTGATGCGATTCTGGCGAGATTTCGCCTGTCGCGCGATAGACCGAGAGCCGCAGTTCGAAATGGGTGAAGACATGGCCGATGGCGCCGCACCCGATCCAGCCGGCGCGAGGCAGGGGCGCCTGCGACGTATCGGTCGCGCCGTCCTGACGCGCCGTCCAGCCGGTGGTCGGCACCTGCGTCATGCCCGCGAGCAGCCCCTTGTCGCTGCGCTTTTCCAGAAGGATGGCGCCCTGGCGGTTGGTCAGCACGAAGGCCGCGCCGCGCCGCAGCGGCTTGTCCTTCCTGGCTCCCCTGACAGGAAACAGTTCCGGGTCGCTTGTCGCCAGCGCAGCGCAGTCCGGATTGAACGGGCAGTGCAGACAGGCCGGGCGCCTCGGCGTGCACAGCGTCGCCCCGAGATCCATCATGGCTTGCGCGAAATCGCCGGGGCGTTCCGCCGGCGTCAGCGCGGCGACGCGGGCGCGGATGTCCTTCTTGGCTTCGGGAAGTGGCGTATCGATCGCGTAAAGCCGCGAGACCACCCGCTCGACATTGCCGTCGACGACGGCGGCCGGTTCGCCGAAGGCGATTGCCGCGATCGCCGCCGACGTGTAGTCGCCGATGCCGGGCAGGCCGCGCAGCCCCTCGGCCGTCTCCGGGAATCGTCCTCCATGATCGGCCGTCACCGCGTCGGCGCATTTCTTCAGATTGCGGGCGCGCGAATAATAGCCGAGCCCGGCCCAGGCCTTGAGGATGTCGTCCTCGGACGCGGCGGAAAGCGCGGCGACGTCCGGCCATTTGGCGGTGAACTTCGCGAAATAGTCCTTCACGGCGGAGACGGTGGTCTGCTGCAGCATGACCTCCGACAGCCAGACGCGGTATGGATCGGGCCGGACGCCCTTCGCCATATCGGACGGTCCGGTCCGCCACGGCAGGTCGCGCGCATGCCGGTCGTACCAGGCAAGCAGTCTGTCGGAGAGGGCAGGGGCGGCGGTCATCGCCGTCTTCATGTGCGATAGCAGGGCCGAAGATCAAGCCATCGCTTTTGCCGGTCCCGCCGTTTATCATCGCGGGCGACCGGTAATCGGCAAGGCGGAGCGGCGTGAGCGAACGCAAACCACAATACGGTCCCTGGAAGGCCCATGCGCCCGAGCAGATCGGCGGGCTCGTGTCGACCGTGCTCGACCCGGTGCTGGCGCAACGCGCCGGCATGACCAGCGCCCTGCTTTCCGCCTGGCCGCAGATCGTGCCGACGATGCTGTCGGAGACGACCCGTCCGCACAAGATAAACTGGCCGCGCCGGGCGTCCGAGGACGATCCGTTCAAGCCGGCGGTGCTGATCGTCGCCGCCGAGGGCATGGCGGCGTTGCACCTGCAGCACCAGACAGGCGAGATCATCCAGCGGGTGAACGCCTTCTTCGGCTTCCAGGCGGTGGAGCGGCTGCAGATCGTCCAGAAG
>JBAQHA010000309.1:0-4752 GCA_049288075.1 Oricola sp. | reverse complement strand
TCGACGCGGCGGATCAGCGCGAGGCCGATCGCCGAGGCGAGCCACAAGCCGGCGCCGGTCGTCACGCCGTGCACCTCGCCCTTGAAGAAGACGATGAAGCCGGCGGCGAGGAAGGCGACGCCGCCGGTGATCGCCTCGACGAGGCGCAGGGGATCGATGCGCAGATTGTCCGCGGCGAAGGCCGGCTGGCGGGTGATCTCGATGGCGAGGATGGCGAAGGTCGCCGAGGCGACGCAGACGAGGATGTGGGTTCTCAGGCCGGCGGGGCGGTCGCGCCATTCGCGTTCGATGCCGAGCAGCGCGCCGAGGATCGCCGCCGCGCCGAGGCGCAGCGCGATCACGCCGAACGGCAACGATGTGGCGATATAACTGGCCGCGAGGTCCTGCATGGGAGCCAAACGCGCGAAGGCGAAAGACGTTGCGAACGCTCAGTCGCGTTCGTCGGCGCGACGCATGCGCTTTTCCAGCCGGCGCAGCACGAGCGAAAGCCCGATCGTCAGGATCAGGTAGATATAGGCGACGATGGAATAGGTCTCGAAGAACCGGAACGAGCCTGCGGCGTAGACCTTGCCCATCTGGGTGATGTCGGCGACGCCGAGTACGGAGACAAGCGAGGAGTCCTTGACCATGGCGACGAAATCATTGCCGAGCGGCGGCAGGACGGTGCGGATCGCCTGCGGGAACACAACCAGCCGGAAGCGCAGCCAGCGGTTCAGGCCGAGCGCCTCGGCCGCCTCGACCTGGCCCTTTTCGACCGACAGGATGCCGGCGCGGAAGACCTCCGCGATGAAGGCCGAGTAGCCGATGGTGAGCGCCAGGATCGCGCGCCAGAGAAGCGAGATGTCGCGCACCAGCAACGGGTCCATCATGCCGACCGCCTGCAGCGGACGCGTTGCGAGATTGACGAGCCAGACCAGGCCGGGCGCGCCGACGAAGGCGATGTAGAACAGGAGCACCAGGATCGGCACGCCGCGGATCACCTCGACATAGAAGCGGGCGACCTGGCGCAGGGCGAGCGAGCCGGACAGGCCCATCAGCGCGATCAGCAGGCCGAACACGGAGGCAAGCGCGAAGCCGACCAGCGTGACGAAGACGGTGACGCGGACGCCCCTGGCGACGGTCGAAAAGACCTGGTTGTAGAGATCGTTCGCCGCGATCACGGCCGCCAGAGCGAGTCCGATGGCGGCGATGGCGACCAGCCACCACGGGAAATCCCTGTCGCCGTTCCGATCCGCTTTCACGGCCGGGTCCCGGCCCCATATCGGAACAGCTGCTCGCGCACGCCGCCGTTCCACTGGTCGGCGTCGCATTGGGAGGTCAGAACGAAGCCGTGGCGCTCGTAGAGGGCGCGGGCGGCGTCGAGGCCGGAAAAGGTGGTGAGCCAGAGCCGGTCATGGCCGCGTTCGCGCGCGAAGCGCATCGTCGCATCCATCAGCCGCCCGCCGAGGCGTGTTCCGCGCGCTTCGGACGACACGATGAACCAGCGCAGATGCGCGCCCATTTCGCCGCCGCCGGTCGCGTCGAGGGTGATCGAGCCGGCAAGGCGACCGTCGCGCCAGGCGGTCAGGAACAGATCCCTATCGGCATCCATGCGAGGCAGGAACTCGCCCATCTCGCGGGCGAGCTTGGTCTCGAAATCGACGCCGAAGCCCCAGGCGGGGGCGTAGTAGTCCATGTGGAGGGCAATCGTCGCGGCGAGCGCGCCGGGCCGGTAAACCTCCAGCGTGAAGTCGGCCATGTTCGCCTATTCGCCGAACTTGTAGTCGAGGAACCACTTCTTGTTCAGCGCGTCGAGCGTGCCGTCGGCCTTCAGCGCGGCGATCGCGGCGTTGACCGGGGCGACGAGATCGGAGCCCCTGGCGAAGATGAAGCCGAAATCTTCCGCGCCGAGCGGATCGCCGATCAGCTTGAGGCCACCGTTGGAGGCGGCGACATAGCCGTTGCCGGCGGTGCCGTCGGTCAGCACCATGTCGACGTCGCCCGCCTTCAGGGCCTGGACCGTGGCGCCGAAGGTCTCGAACAGCTTGATGCGCGGATTGGACTCGTTGCCATCGAGCACGTCATAGACGGCGACATAGAAGGGCGTCGTGCCGGCCTGCGCGCCGACGAAGCCCTGCTCGAAGGCGGAAAACGACTTGGCGTCGGTGAAACGGCTCTCGTCGCCGCGCACCAGCATGAACATCTCGGAGCGCATGTAGGGATCGGAGAAGTCGACCTTTTCCTTGCGCTCGTCCTTGATGGTGATGCCGGTCATGCCGATGTCGTACTGGCCGTCGGAAACGGCCTGGATCATCGCGTCCCAGGAGGTGTTGGCGTATTCGACGGTGAAGTTCAACCGCCTGGCGATCTCGTTCATGGCGTCGTATTCCCAGCCGATCTGGTCGCCGGTCCTGGGATCGATGAACTGCAGCGGCGGATAGGCGTTCTCGGTGACGACCACGACCTTGCGGCCGGCAAGATCGGGCAGGTCCTGAGCCGATGCGGCGAAAGGCGCGAGAGCAAGTGCGGCGCAGGCGCCAAGGACGAGACGTCGGGAAATCATGAGTGCCTCCTGTTGAGCCGATCGCGGCGACGGCCGCCCGGAATTCGGCGTCCAGAGTGGCAGCAATTTCGCGGCCGGATCAAGAGAGTCCGAAAAACAAAAAGGCGGGCCGAAGCCCGCCTTTCGATCACCGCCAGAAGCGGGCAATGCTTATGCGTTGTTGTCTTCGGCCGGCGCTTCGGCCGCGGCAGCAGCCTCGGCAGCCGCTGCTTCGGCGGCCTTCGCGGCTTCCGCCGCATCCTCGGCTGCCTTCTCGGCGGCGAGCGCCTCGGCGGCCGCGACCTTCTCGGCCTCCAGACGCGCCTTTTCCTCGAGCATCTTCTGACGCTCGTCGTCGTTCAGCTTGCGCGAACGGGCGTTGGTGTTCTCGGTGATGCGGGCCTTCTTGCCGGTCAGGCCGCGCATGTAATAGAGCTTGGCGCGGCGGACCTTGCCGCGGCGGACGATTTCGACGGCCTCGACCATCGGCGAGAAGATCGGGAACACGCGTTCCACGCCTTCGCCGTAGGAGATCTTGCGAACGGTGAAGTTCTCGTTGAAGCCGGCGCCGGAGCGGGCGATGCAGACGCCTTCATAGGCCTGCAGACGGGTGCGCTTGCCTTCCGTGACGCGGACCTGGACGCGGACGGTGTCGCCCGGCGAGAATTCCGGGAAGGTGCGCTTTTCAAGAATTTTTGCAGCTTGCTCGATTTCGAGCTGGCGGATGATGTCCGTCATGGTTTCATTCCTCTTGTTCTTTTGAACCGCCAGAGCGCTCAACAGGGGCTTGCCAGTCCTTTGACCGTCATGCCTGGCCTCGCGGCCGGAGCGAATTCACGAGATCGTAATTGCTATCGAGATCAGGACTTCCGCCTGAATTCCGCGCTGCCTTACAGGAGACAGGGGCATTTGTCACCTCCCGCGGCGGATTTTTCGGGCGATCTCGCGAGAACGCAATATGGCTGCCTTGCGCGCAGGCCGCCGGATCGGCTAACCCGGGGCGGGCATCTGGCCCGACCTGCCGGGGGCCCATGACGTTTTTCGATTCCGTGTTGCTGTTTTCGGCCGGGTTTCTGGCCAGCGCCGTAAACGCCATCGCGGGCGGCGGCACGTTTCTCACCTTCGGCGCCATGACGCTGGTCGGCCTGCCGCCGATCGTCGCCAACGCGACCTCGTCGGTGACCCAGTTCCCGGGCTATGTCACGTCGGCGCTGGCCTATCGCACGGAGATCCGCAACGACCTGCGCGAAGCCCTGAAGATCGGCGCGATCTCGGTGGTCGGCGGCCTCGGCGGGGCGCTTACCCTGCTCGCGCTGTCCAATCCCACCTTCCGGCAGATCGTGCCGTGGCTTCTGATCGGGGCGACCGCCCTGTTCGCCGCCGGCCCGTGGCTGAGGCCGAGGAAGCTCCACCCCGACCACCCGATGGGGCCGGCATGCCTGTTCGCGCAGTTCGCCACCTCGGTCTATGGCGGGTTTTTCGGGGCCGGCATGGGCATCATGATGCTGGCCGTGCTCGGAATCGCGAAGGGCGGCGACTACCACCGGCTCAACGCGATCAAGAATTTCGTCGCGGTGCTGATCGCGGGCATGGCGATCATCGTCTTCGTCGGCGGCGGCGTGGTGGCATGGCTTCCCGCCGCGATCATGATCCCGGCCGGCGCGCTGGGCGGCTACGCCGGGGTCTGGATGGCCAAGCGGGTGCCGCAGGCAGTCGTGCGAACCCTCGTTGTCGCCGTGGGGCTGCTCTTGAGCTGGTATTATTTCACGAAGTGATACGGCGGGCCGCCCGGGTCATTCGCCAAGCAGGTCGGGCCGGCTTTCGCGGGTCAGCTTCTCGGCCTGTTCCCGACGCCATTTCTCGATCTTCGCGTGATTGCCGGAGGTGAGCACCTCGGGGATCGTCCGGCCTTCCCATTCGGCGGGGCGGGTGTAGTGCGGATGTTCCAGCAGATTGCCCTCGAAACTCTCCGTTTCTCCCGATTGCTCGTTGCCCATGACGCCGGGGAGCAGACGGACGACCGCGTCGAGCAGAACCTGCGCGGCGACCTCGCCGCCCGACAGCACGTAGTCGCCGATCGAGACCTCCTCGAGGTTGCGGCCCTCGATGACGCGCTGGTCGACGCCCTCGAAACGGCCGCAGACGATGACGGCGCCGGGGCCTTGGGCGAGCTCGCGCACGCGGGCCTGCGTCAGCGGCGTTCCGCGCGGGCTCATCAGCAGGCGCGGGCG
>JBAQHA010000308.1:0-6223 GCA_049288075.1 Oricola sp. | reverse complement strand
GCTTGCCGATGGTCTTGCGCTTTGTCTCGGGGTCGGCAACGCCTTCAAGCGCGTCGAGGAAGAGGTCGGACGCGTCCACATGGACGAGCGGGATGTTGTAGGATTCGCGGAACATCGAGACGACTTCGGCCGCCTCGTTCTTGCGCATCAGGCCGTGGTCGACGAGAATGCAGGTGAGCTGGTCGCCGATGGCCTCGTGGATCAGAACGGCGGCAACGGAGGAATCGACGCCGCCCGACAGGCCGCAGATCACCTTCCTATCGCCGACCTGATCGCGGATCGCGGCAATCGCCTGGTCCTTGTAAGCGGCCATGGTCCAGTCGCCCTTCAACCCAGCGATGCGGTGGACGAAATTCGACAGCAGCTTGGCGCCGTCCGGCGTGTGGACCACCTCGGGGTGGAACATGGTCGTGTAGTATTTGCGCGCCTCGTTCACCGCAATGGCGAAAGGCGCGTTCGGCGACGTGGCAATGACCTCGAAGCCCTCGGGCAGGACCGTGACGCGGTCGCCGTGGCTCATCCAGACCGGATATTTGGAGCCAACCTGCCAGAACCCTTCGAAGAGCGGGCTATCCTTCAGGATCTCGACGTCGGCGCGGCCGAATTCGCGGTGATGGCCGCCCTCGACCTTGCCGCCGAGCTGTTCGCACATCGTCTGCTGGCCGTAGCAGATGGCGAGGATCGGGACGCCGGCATCGAAAACGGCCTGCGGGGCGCGCGGGCTGCCCTCCTCCGGCACGGAGGCCGGCCCGCCCGAGAAGATGACCGCCTTCGGTTTCAGGCGGCGGAAGCCTTCCTCGGCGGACTGGAACGGCACGATCTCGGAATAGACGCCGGCCTCGCGGACGCGCCGCGCGATCAGCTGCGTCACCTGGCTGCCGAAATCGATGATGAGGACGGTGTCGGGGTGGGTAATCAGGTCGGGAGCGTTCATGAACCGGCTTTAA
This sequence comes from Oricola sp., assembly GCA_049288075.1. Taxonomy (GTDB): domain Bacteria; phylum Pseudomonadota; class Alphaproteobacteria; order Rhizobiales; family Rhizobiaceae; genus Oricola. The sequence continues at coordinate 5,276 of JBAQHA010000308.1, read as the reverse complement.
AGCGAGTCCGCCCGGCTTTCAATTGCCGCGCCGCACCTCGCCGAGCATTTCGAACAACAATCGGAAGCGCTCCTCGCCCATGCGCTCCCGGTAGCGGGCCTCGATCTCGCCCTTGATGCGGTCTGCATCGTCGAGCGCGGCGCGGCCGCTCGCCGTATGGCGTACGATCCGGCCGCGTTTGTCGGCAGGATCGGGCATGCGTTCGAGCACGCCTTCCTCCTCCAGACCGTCGATCAACTGCTGGACAGCCTGCTTGGATACCCCCATCCGAACAATCAGGTCCGACTGGCGCGCGCCCTTGCGCGGCACGAATCCCAGCAAGGTCGCGCGCGACGGCGTGAACCAGGAATGCCCGGCCTCATTCATCGCTGAAACGAAATCCGCCTTCCACGCCTCCCAGGCCGTCCACAACCTGACACCTATGTGGTCCGGCCCATTGGCGGGACTATTTTCGTCAAGTTTCTTGACCATATCTCCTTTTCCGGTATATTCACCGTTAGTCAAGATACTTGACTATATAGATCGTATCAATACCATGTATGGAGACCCCCATGACCAATCTCACCGGAGACATTCTCCGAATCCTCATACCGGGCAGGACCCACGTGCTCGAACGTAACGGCGGTCAGGCATTTGTCTATCTCGCGGCCGACGGCACCGGCCACATGCGACTCGACGACGGCGAAACGCGATCGGGAACGTGGCGTCTCACCGACAACGGCTATGCCACCGAGTGGGCTTCCGGCCACAAGGGCGAATGGGTGCTGGAAGAAACCGCCAGCGGTCTCGACTATATCTCGCGCGACGGCACCCAGCGCCTGAAAATGGTGGGTGTGCTGTTCGGCGATCCGGAACGACTGGCGGCAAACTGACTTCAGGCAAGGCGCATGCGGAGAGACGAGCCCGGAATCCCATCCGGGCTTTTTCGCGCCGGGGCGCATTCCGCCGGAACGAAGGCGGACCCGGCGCGTTTTCCCGGAACCGGATACCCGGTCCACCGCACGCGAAAGGAAATCCGCCATGACCATCAAGAACCTGTCCGACCTGTTCGAACACGCACTGCAGGACGTCTATTTCGCCGAGAATTTCATTCACAAGAACCTGCCGACGATGATCGAGAAAAGCTCCAACGCCTCGCTGAAGAAGCTGTTCACGGATCATCGGACGGAAACCGAAGGCCAGATCGAGCGCCTGAAGCAGGTGTTCGAGGTCATCGGCAAGAAGCCGTCCGGCGAGGAATGCCCCGCGATCGAAGGCATCGTGAAGGAAGCCGAGGACCTGATCGACGAGATCGAGGATGCCGAGACGCTGGACGCGGCGCTGATCGCCGCGGCCCAGGCCGTCGAGCATTACGAGATCACCCGCTACGGCACGCTGCTGACCTGGGCGAAACAGCTCGGCCACGACGCGGCAATCGCCCCGCTGCGCGACAATATCGAGGAAGAAAAATCCGCCGACGCGAAGCTGACGCGGCTGGCCGAAGACAAGCTCAACAAGAAGGCGGCCTGATCGGGGCCGTCCGCCCGTCGCCACCTCCAGCACCCCGACCTGCCCCGCTTCTCCGAAGCGGGGCCTTTTTCTACTCGGCGACAGCCGCGGCGCGCGCCACCCCGCGACGCATGAAAACGCGATCGACAGGCCGGCCGCTTCTCAAGGGCACGCCTCTTTCGACTTCGTAGGGAACGAATCCCATCTTTTCGTAATAGGCGATACCGCCGGCATTGTCGGCGCGGACGGTCGCGTTCAGGGTCGACAGCTCGAATTTCGCAGCGAGGTCAAGCGTTTCCGAGAACAGGGCGGTGCCGACGCCGGAGAGCCTTGGCGACGCGCGCACGAAGGTCGCGATCTCGGCCCAGTCCTCGGGAAGCTGTTCGTGAAACGACAGGATCTGGAACCCGAGGATTCCTCCGTCCGGCCCCTCCGCCACGAGGCAGCTGATCTGGATCTGGCTGTTGAAGAAGTGATCGACGAAATCCGGAACCGTGAAGCGGGTCTCGAGGATGGTCGCGCCGCCCATCGAGATGATTTCGTTGACCAGATCGCACAGTTCCGGCAGATCGTCCGTCCGGCAGGAACGGATGTCGCCGACGATGCGATCCACCGCCATCAGACAGCCCCGCTCGCGAGCGCCGCCTCGACACGATCGACGGCGGCGGCGAGCTTTTCGTCGATCACGTGCAGATATTGGGTCCAGTCGTCGTAACGATGCAGGTCGGCGGCGCCGTCGGAGACGCCGCGCAGGCCGATCAACGGCACGTCGAAGGCCATGCAAGCGCGCAGGATGGCGAAGGTCTCCATGTCCACCATGTCGGCGTCGATCAGGTCATAGGCCACGCCGGAAACGATATTGGCGCCGGTCGACAACCGCACCGACGGCAGGCCCTCGACGCGGAATGGCAATTCGACCTCGGCCGGCAGGTCGAGAAAGGGCGTGCGGCCCTTCTCGAAGCCAAGCGGGGACGCGTCCATGTCGCGATAGGAGACAGAGGCGACCTGGTAGACCTCGGCCTGCTCAAGCAGGCGCGAACCCGCCGAGCCGAGCGAGACGACGACATCCGGCTTGCCGGAAGCGAGCGCCCGGGCGACATTGACGCCTGCCTCCACCGGGCCGACACCGCACATCAGGGGCGCGAAGCGCTGCCTGAGATGCGGCCCGTATTCTGCATCGACCGCCATGACATAAAGAACTCTCCTGGCGCCAACGGTCTTCACGGTTCAATCCTTGATATCGTCGCGGCCATGAACGGCCATCATCGTCGCAGTCATGGTGGCGATGCGCTTCATCTCGCCGCCGGAATGCGCGAAGGCTCCGCCGTCGACGACGATAATCGTGCGGCCGGGCTTGATGACGTTGCCCTCGAAGCGAAACTCCTCGCCCTTCGCCGGCGCGAGCAGATTGACCTTGAACTCGATCGTCAGCACGCCGGCATCGGCGGGGATCGTCGTCAAAGCGGCGAAGCCGCAGGCGGAGTCGAGCGCAGCGGAAACGATGCCGCCATGGATAAAGCCGTGCTGCTGGGTCAGCTTACCGTCGAAGGGGAACACGATCTCGACAAAACCGCGCCGGACCTCGGTCAGCACCGCGCCTATCGTCTCCATGGCCGGTTGGCGGGCAAAACTGTCCCGCGCCCGTCGTTCGAATTCTTCCATCAGTTCAGCCACCAGATCGCCAGATTGAGCACGGCCGCAAAGGCGGTCCATGCCCCGTACGGCAGGAAAAACACGGCACTTGCCCGATCCTGTTTCCAGGTCAGACGTATGAAAACAATGATCAATCCGAGGATGATGGCAATTACGAGAAATGCCAGTCCGGGCAGTTGCATGCCGAAAAACACGGATGTCCACATGAAATTGAAGGCAAGCTGGACGAACCAGACCTGCATCGCGAGGCTGGCGGGGCGGCGGCTCCAGGTTCGCCATCCCGCAATGGCGATAAATATATAGAGGAGACTCCATACCGGCGCGAAGATCCAGTTCGGCGGATTGAAGGGTGGCTTCTGCAGCCCGGCGTACCAGTCGCCCGGCTGGAAGGAGATGCCGATCAGCGTGCCTCCACCAAGAACGAAGAAAACGAACAGGACGAGGGTCAGCCAGTTGCGCGGTGTCGGCGTCTCAGGAGATATCTGCATAATCACGGTCCTTTCGTGGAACTCACCGAGATTACGCGCGCTCCGCCGAAAAGGTTCAACCGCGCCGCTGCATGACCGCGAAAAAGAAGCCGTCGGTGCCGGTCGAGCGCGGGGTCAGGGTGATGCAATTCATGTCCTGGGACCAAGGCTGCGGCTTATCGAAACCGAACAGTTCCTGCCATACCTCGCCCGCCGACAGGAGGTCGTAATCCTCGTGCCGGTCGCCAAAGGCGTAGACCTGATACTCGTTTTCCTGCGGGAAGACCGAGCAGGTCACATAGACGAGAAAGCCGCCGGGCCTGACAAAGGCGGACGCCTTGTCGAGCACTTCGGCCTGTTCCTCGACGCGCTTCTCCAGCGCCGAGGGCTGCAGCCGCCACTTGGCGTCCGGATTGCGCCGCCATGTGCCCGAGCCGGTGCAGGGCGCATCGACCAGAACCCGGTCCATCCTGCCCTTCAGCGGCGACAGATCGGAGTCCGCCGCGTGCACCTGCACATTGCGCGTGCCGGCGCGCTTCAGCCGGTCGAAGATCGGAGCGAGGCGATGCCTGTCGGCGTCCCAGGCGTGGACCTGGCCCTTGTTGTCAAGCGCGGCGGCGAGGGCCAGCGTCTTGCCGCCGGCGCCGGCGCAGTAGTCGAAGACTTGTTCGCCTGGCTGCGGGAAGACGAGGTCGGCGACGATCTGGCTGCCCTCGTCCTGGATTTCGAACCAGCCCTTCTGGAAGGCCGGCTCGACCTGGACGTTGGGCATGCGCTCCGGTCCCCTGCCCGGCGCAATGCGCAAGCCCTGGCGGGCGATAACGGCCGGTTTGACGCCGAACTTGGCGAGTTCCTTGCGGACCTTGTCGCGGTCGGACAACAACGTGTTGACGCGCATGTCGAGCGGCGCGCGCTCGGACAGAGCCGCGGCCTCGGCGACCCACTCGTCGTCGAAATTTTCCTCGAAATAATCGGCACACCAGTCGGGAATATCGGCCTCGACATGCGGCTTGGCGAAGGCGAAGTCGCGCTTGGCGGCCGCTTCGAGCGCCTGAGTTGGAACTTCCGGGGCGAATTTGTCGTCGTCCAACTGCTCATGCATCTTGACGGCCGACAGGCCCCATTGGCGCCAAAGCGTGCCGAAGGCGAGTGCGGCGGCGCCGTCGTCGTCCATCAGATGCGCGGTCGAGAGTTTCTTGCGCAGGGCGTCGTGGACCAGATTGCCGATCGCGGCCCGGTCGCCCGATCCGGCGAAACGGTGCGCAAGGCCCCAATCCTTCAGAGAATCGGCGACCGGACGCCGCCTCGTCTCGATATCCTGCAGCACTTCGATGGCTGCGCTGACACGTCCGCCTAAACGCATGTGAAGTCACATTTCCTTCGCTTCTGGCGGACATCTAACGGCGGCGACGGCAAAACGCCATCGGTTTGAAAAGAACAGGCCTGGAAATTCCGCCTGTTTGATCCTGATCAAGCCGCGCCCGACATTTCCCATGTACATATGCCAAAAAGGGAATATATTATATCCTCCCGCTTCCGGCGAATGCCGGATGCGATCAGAAGGAGCGTCGATCGGCTTCCTCCAAACCTCCTCCCTGCAAGCCGGGAGACACCTTCAGAAAAAAGCCGGGGCAGCGATGTCCCGGCTTTCTTTTTTCATCCGAAAAG
>JBAQHA010000307.1:0-13473 GCA_049288075.1 Oricola sp. | reverse complement strand
ACCGCGAACCGCGCCGAACCGCTGTCGGCCCAGGCGCTGACGAGCCGCAGTTGCGGCCACAGACGCGCGGCGTCGAGCCGGCCGGATGCGAGGCTCCCCGCGAGCGCGATCGACCGATCGGGCAGCGCCGGCAGGCCGTGGTTCCCATCGCGCAGCGCCTTCAGCGCCGGCTCGGGGTCGCGCTCCAGCGCATCGAGCAACGTCGTGAAAAAGGTCGGACTCCACACCGAGATCAGCGTCAGGTCCGCGGTCGCCGCCAGCCAGGCGAGGGTGGCTTGCTGCCATGCATCGAAATCGGCGATGCCGGACAAGGCTTCGGCTCCCGTCATTATCGCCGCTACATCGGCTATCAGGTCCTCGCCGAAATAGGCAGCGTCGCTGGCAAGGCCAACCGGCAGACCACCCTCCATGCGCCGCGCCGCCCGCGTCGACGGGCTGATCGCGAAATAGGCGCGCCCGTCGGCGATGGCGGGATCGCCGTCGATGAGGTCCCCCATCCAGGCAAGGACCGAACGCCGGAACCCTTCAAGCCCCGCCGCCGTATAGGGGATCAGCTTTCGCCCGCCGCTGCTTCCGCCGGTCTGTTCGAAACAGACCGGTTCGGTGGCGGTCAGCGCATCGCGCTCGCCTTGCGCGATGCTGTCGATCCAGGGCCGGTAGTACTCGTAATCCGCAACCGGCACCCGCGCGCGAAAGGTCTCGACATCGCCGATCGAGGCAAAGCCGTGCGCGACGCCGAAACGGCTCGTCGCCTCGCGCCGCAGAATCGCGGCAAGCAGGTCCTCCTGGACGCGCCGGGGCGTCGCCTGGGCCAGATTCAGGGCCGCGAGTTCAAGCCTCCCGGCGCAGCGCAGCCGTTGCCAGCTTTGTGCCGTCATATCCCCTCAGAAACTGCGTGCGCGCCATCGGACGCAGATTCGTTTCGCTCAGTTCGCAAATGCATAGGAGTTCGTCGCCCGCCGCATAACCCGGATTGCATTCCAGGAAGAAGGCGACCTCGCGGTTGGCGAGTCGGTGTGGGTCGAGTCCCGCATAGTCTCCGCGCAACGCGGCGCCGCCCGGTTCGTGTCGCACGATCCCCGCCGACTGATCGTATCGGTCGCCGAACGCCGTCCGCCCGGCCGTGTCCATCAGCCTCTTCATCGCCGCCGGCGTCTCGCGCCGCCACGTCGGATAGAAATCGCGCGCGAATGCCGACATGTATCGATAGGTGCGGTGCCCCTTGGTGATGAGCAGCCAGTAGAGCGGCGTCTCCGGGACGGATGCCTTGATCGCGCCAGCATTTTCGATCCAGTGGAACGACAACGCCTGCGTGCCCCAGTAGGCGCGGTCGATTACCGTGTCTCCGGAATAGACGATCCGCACGGACTCCTCGCCGCCGTCGAGCGTCCAGGTCCGCACGGTGGAAAAACCGCACAGCGCGCCTTCGCCGTTTCTCAGCAACACGACCTGCGATTTTTCCGCGAGATCACGCTCGAACGCGAGGCGTGCCGCGCCTGAATAATAGCGGTCGTAAAGGGCGAACATCGCCGAACGCAGGCGCGCGTCGATGTCCGATACGGCGGCGATATCGCAGTGAAGTGCGCCTTGCATGGGTCTCCGGCCGGTCATCGCGATCTGGTTGTGCATTCGTTCGGGCAGTACGCCCGACACCAGGCAAAAAAGATAGCTCCGTACCATTACAAATTTTCATGGCGGCCGCTTGCCGGCGCTATTCCGCCGAACGGTGTTTCGCGCTGTGGCGGTCGAGGGCGTCCGGGATCCTCGCCGAACCCGGCGCACTGAAATACTGCGACGGAATCGGCGTGAACATGACGGACGGCAGCCGCCAGGCCGGCACGCATCCCGTCGGAAGCTCCGGGGCGCCACTGGCGCCCCGGATTGCGTTCATTGGATCGTCACAGGCCTAGGCAGACATATTTGACTTCGAGATAGTCCTCGATGCCGTAATGCGATCCCTCGCGGCCGAGGCCCGACTGCTTGACGCCGCCGAACGGCGCGACCTCGGTCGAGATCAGGCCGGTATTGACGCCGACCATGCCGTATTCCAGCGCTTCCGCGACCTTCCAGACGCGCGACAGGTCGCGGGCATAGAAATAGGCGGCAAGGCCAAACTCGGTGTCGTTCGCCTGCGCGATGACATCGTCGACCGTATCGAAGGCGAACAGCGGCGCGACCGGGCCGAATGTCTCCTCGCGCGCCACCTTCATCTTCGAGGTGACGCCGGTCAGGATCGTGGGTTCGAAGAACAGCGCGCCGGCATTCGACCGCTTGCCGCCGACGGCGACCTTGGCCCCCTTCGAGACGGCGTCGGCGATGTGGTCCTCGACCTTGGCGAGACCCTGCCGGTCGATCAGCGGACCGGTCGTCACGCCGGCCGTAAAGCCGTCGCCGACATTGAGTGCGCCGACCTTCTTCGCCAGCTTTTCGGCGAACTCGTCATAGACGCTCTGTTGTACGTAGAGACGGTTGGCGCAGACGCAGGTCTGGCCGGCATTGCGGTACTTGGAGATCATCGCGCCCTCGACGGCCGCGTCGATGTCGGCGTCGTCGAACACGATGAACGGCGCGTTGCCGCCAAGTTCCATGCTCATCTTCAGGACCTGATCCGCGCCCTGGCGCAGCAGGATGCGGCCGACCTCGGTCGAGCCGGTGAACGAGATCTTGCGCAGCTTCGGGTTGGAGCACATCTCCTGGCCGATCGACGGTCCGTCCGTGCCGATGATGAGGTTGAACAGCCCGGCGGGAATGCCCGCGCGTTCGGCGAGCACACCGAGCGCGATGGCCGATAGCGGCGTCTGTTCCGCCGGCTTGGAGACGACGGCGCAGCCCGCGGCCAGCGCCGGCGCCATCTTGCGCGCCAGCATTGCGTTCGGGAAATTCCACGGCGTGATCATGCCGGTGACGCCGACCGGCTGCTTCAGCACCATGATGCGCTTGTCGCGCTGGTGGCCTGGAATGATGTCGCCGTTGACGCGCTTGGCTTCCTCGCCGAACCATTCGACATAGGAAGCGCCATAGAGGATCTCGCCGCGTGCTTCCGCCAGCGGCTTGCCCATCTCCATGGTCAGGATCGCCGCCAGATCGTCGGCGTTGTCGACCATCAGCCGGAACAGCGCGTTCAGGATCGCGGCGCGTTCCTTGCCCGTGTGCCCGGCCCATGTCTTCTGCGCCGCGTAGGCCGCGTCGATGGCGCGGCGCGTTTCGGCCGCGCCCATATCCGGCAGACGGGCGATGACCTCGCCCGTCGACGGATTGTCGATCTCGAACGTCGCGCCGCCTGGCACGCTTTCGATCCACTCGCCGCCTACGAGGCCGGCAGGACGGATGAGATCCTTGTCGCTGAGACGCGAAAGAAGCGAATTGTCGATCATCGAAGTCATGCCGCGCGCGCCTCCCTGATGGATGCTTCGAGAATGCCGAGCGCCTCGGAGAACACCTCGTCCTGGATCGTGATCGGCGACAGGAAGCGGATCACATTGGCATAGATGCCGCAGGTGAGCAGGAGCAGCCCCTTGGACAGCGCGATCTCGCGAACCCGGTTGGCGAATCCCGCGTTTGGTTCGCCGGACTTCGCGTCCTTGAACTCGACCGCGTTCATGAAACCCGGACCGCGGATGTCGCTGATTTCCGGCACGTCGCCGCGCAGGCTTTCCAGCCGCTGCTTCAGCCGCGCGCCGAGACGGTTGGCGCGGTCGCAAAGCTGTTCTTCCTCGATCACGTCGAGCACGGCATGCGCCGCGGCGATGCCGAGCGGGTTGCCGCCATAGGTGCCGCCGAGGCCGCCCGGATTGGGTGCGTCCATGACGCTGGCCTTGCCGGTGACGGCGGAAAGCGGGAATCCGCCGGCGAGGCTCTTCGCCATCGTCACCATGTCGGGCTCGATGCCGTATTGTTCGATGGCGAGCAGCGTACCGGTACGCGCGAAGCCCGTCTGGACCTCGTCGATAATTAACAGGATGCCGTTCTTGTCGCAAATCTCGCGCAGCTTCTGCATGAAGCTTTTCGGCGTGACATAGAACCCGCCCTCGCCCTGCACCGGCTCGATCACCATGGCGGCGACGCGCGCCGGATCGACATCGGCCTTGAACAGGCGTTCCAGTGCGGCAAGCGAATCCGCTTCCGAGACGCCGTGCATCTCGATCGGGAACGGTGCGTGATAGACGTCGCCCGGCATAGCGCCGAAGCCCGCCTTGTAGGGGAACACCTTGCCCGTCATCGCCATGCCCATGAAGGTGCGGCCGTGGAAGCCGCCGGAGAACGCCACGATGGCGTTGCGGCCGGTCGATGCGCGGGCGATCTTCACCGCGTTCTCGAGAGCCTCCGCTCCGGTCGTGACGAAGATTGTCTTCTTTTCGCTCGGGCCGGGCACCAGCTTGTTGAGACGCTCGGCCAGCGCGACGTAATTCTCGTAGGGCACGACCTGGTGGCAGGTGTGCGTGAAGCGGTCGAGCTGGTCATGCACGGCCTTCATCACCTTCGGATGGCGATGACCGGTGTTCAGCACCGCGATGCCGGACGCGAAATCGATGTAGCGGCGGCCCTCGACGTCCCAGATTTCGGCGTTTTCCGCCCGATCGGCGAAAATCTGCGTCTGCACCCCGACGCCCCGGGCGATGGCGCCTTTACGGCGCTGTTCGACATCCTTGTTATGCATATAAAACTCCCTGGGGCCCCGGATGAGACCCGCTTTGCGATTTTGTCGGACTTGCGGGCGCGCTCAGGCGTCGCGGGGCTCGACGCCGATGAAGCGCACCCGAAGTCACCGGCATTTATCACGTCGCGCCCGACGCCGCATGTATGAAAATGAGGGATGCCGCCCTAAAGGGCAACCTGCTGGCCGGCGCCCGTCAGTTGGGCTTGCCGCAACACGTGATGGGCGGCGGCGAGGTCCTGCGCGGCGATGCCCAGCGACCGGTATGCGGTGACTTCGTCGTCCACGCTGCGGCCACCGGCACGCCCCGCCAGCACCGCGCCGATCTCTCCCTTGAGATCTTCCTTCGCGAGTTTGCCGGCCGCGATCATGTCGACGATCTCGCCGGCCTGCGCCAGAGTCGAGGGCAGATAGTCGACCCAGATCGAGGCACGCTCGACGAACCGGTCGTCGACCTCGCGCATCGACGGGATCGACGAGCCCACCACGTTGACATGGCAGCCGGGGGCGATCCGGTCGCCCATCAGGATCGGCGTCGGCGACGCGGTCACGGTGCAGACGATATCGGCGTCCCGCACGGCTGCATGCACGTCGGTTCCCCACGCGACGTCCAGGTCGGGATAGTGATCCTTCGCCCTGTCGCAGAACGCTTCCGCCTTTTCGGCCGAACGCCCGGCCACGTGCAGCCGCGAGATCGGACGCACCGCGCACATCGCGTCGAGATGATGCTCGGCCTGCTCGCCGTACCCGATGATCGCAAGCGAAGATGCATCCTCGCGCGCCAGCACACGCGTTGCGACCGCGCTCGCCGCCGCAGTCCGGATCGCGGTCAGCAGGCTTGCATCCATCATGGCGACAGCCTCGCCGGCCTCCGCCTCGAACAGCACGATGGCGCCGCGATGCGACGACAGGCCCTTTTCCGGATTGCCTGGAAACAGGCTGACCAGCTTGACGCCGAAACAGGCCGGATCGGCGAGCGCACCGGGCATGACGCCCATGCGATTGTCGCCGCCGACGGGCACGACATTGCGCAATGGCAACTCCGCCTTTCCATCGGAGACCTGAACCATCACCTCGGCGATGACCTCGATGGCCGCTTGCATCGGAAAAAGCGCGGCGACGTCGTCCTGTGTCAGGACGATCACCGTACGCGCTCCCGGCCCGCGCCCCAATCCGGGCCGGTAACCGTCAAACCCATGACCTGTTCGAGCAGCGCGGTGTAGTCCGCCGGCCGCGCCACATAGGGAAAATGGCCGCCGCTCAGGAACCTGTAGGCGACCGCTGGCTCCAGCCGCGCCCGCACCGCGCCGCGCATCTCCGGCGGGATCAGCGGATCGTCGTCCGCCTCGATGGTCACGACCTGCTTGCCATCCAGCGGCATGTCCGGCAGTTCCGGCCCGGTCTTCAGCGCCGAAAGCCGGGCGCGCAGTTCGGCCTCGAGAATGCGGCCCCCCGCTTCCTGCAGCAGAAGTCCCACCAGTTCGGCCTGATCCGGATGCGTCTCGCGCCACATGCCCAGGCCCATCGCGAATCCCTGGCGCAGATCGGCGATCGGCGCATTCATGAGGTCGAGCGCGTAGGGCATGCGCTGGTCGAGCCCCTTGACCGTATGCAGCGTATTGGCCGCGACCAGTCGTTCGACGCGATCCGGCGCGATGCCCGCAAGATATTGCGCGAGATAGCCGCCGAGCGAACTGCCGAGGACAGTCGCCTTGTCGATACCCAGTTGCGCCATCATCATGACGATATCGCCTGCCCATTCGGGAACGCCGCCAGAATCCGGATAGGAAACGGCGGCGATCCGCAGGCGGTCCGACAGCGCCTCGATCTGGTTCCAGAAGATGTCGCCACGCCCGAGCGTGCCGGGGATCAGCACCAGTGCAGGCCCTTGACCGATATCGCGATAGCCCCAGTCGCGGCCGTCCAGCACGATGCGTTTTTCGGGATGCGCGGCGGCGAAACGATCGCGCGACGAAATCAGCGAATTGGTCATCCGAGCGGGTCCTCGATCACGGGGAAATAGTCGCGGGCGCGTTTGGTATAGGGAATGTTGGCAAAATCCGGCGTGATCGCCCCCGGCGCCGCCACGGGGATTACCTTGGCCGCGATCGGGTTGAACCCTGCCTGGTAGTGGTTCGAGGATTTGACACAGACATAGCGCTTGCTTGCAAGTTCTATGCCCAGCTTCTCGAAGGCCTGCGGATGGAAGGTCTGACAGCGCATGTCGTTGATGACGATGTCGACGCCTCCTTCAGCCTGTACCCAGACGCATTCGCCCATTGGGGCCGGTAGCTTGCCGAAAAGCTGCGTCAGGCCCGAAGCGCATTTCTTCACGGTGACGACAAGATCGAGTGGATCGCCCGACATGGGTCCGCACTTACCGCCGAGCCGCAGCGGCAGCGTCGCGCCCTCTCCCGCCTCGCGACAGATGCGCACGGCGACCGGGTCCCAGAACAGGCCGGTCGCGATTGACGTCATGCCGCGCTCCAGCATGGCGCGCAGCAGGAAGGTCGCGTCCGACGGCGCCCCGCCGCCGGCATTGTCCGACATGTCGGCGAGCACGATCGGTCCATTCGGCTCGGCTTCCGCCAAGTCGATGGCGCGATCGATACCGGGAATGTCGCGATAGAGTTCATGCCGGATCGCGTAGAGACTGCGCCCGAGTTCCTCGGCGACCGCCGCCGCCCTGGCCGCATCGCCGTCGACGATGGCGAAGGCCCGCGTACCGGTGCGCGGGTGGTCGCCCCACGGAAATCCGTGCGCGATCGACAGCGACAGGATGCCGTCCTTGCCCTCGCGCGCGCTCATCGCATCGACGAAGTTCCGCATCGGCCCGGATGGCGTCGGCATGGCGATGATCATCCGGCAGTCGAATTCGGCCATCGCCGGTTTCGTCCTGCCCTCCGCCGTGTCGGCGGCAAGCCGGAACAGGTCCTCGGAGCGCTCCGGCACGTCGATATGCGGATATTCCTTGTAAGCGACCAGCAGCGTCGCCTTGGTCAGCATCGCTTCGGTCAGGTGACAATGGGGGTCCAACAGACCGCCGATCACGGCGTTCGGCGCGATCTCGCGGCAGCGGGCGATCAGGTCGCCCTCGCAGTCGTCATAGCCGTCGGCGATCATCGCGCCGTGCAGGGTGAGCAGGATCACGTCCACCGGTCCCGCCTTGCGCAGGTCGGCGAGGATTTCGTCGCGGAACGCCTCGTAGACAGGCTTCACCGTCGGGCCGGCCGGCTGGGCGTGTGCCGACAGAGATTCCACGACGTCCCAACCGCGCTCGATCGCTCGCTCGCGCCAGATATGCAGCGGCGCCGTCCAGTACTGCACCGCGTCGGCCGTGGCGTCGCCATGATGGATCGAGCCTTCGGCGAAGCCCAGCATCCCGGTCGGCAGCGGCGAAAACGAATTCGTCTCCGTGCTCAACCCCGCCATGAACAGTTTCATGCCCTAAAGTCCTTCATTTTCCATGATATTTCCGTCGTTCGCCGCCATGTTTGCCTGCCCTGTCAGGTGCATTGCGGTGGTGGCGAACATGTGGATGATGATGATGATGAAGGCGACCGGCACCGCCGCCGTGAACCAGATCATCGGCAGGTTGATCATCTCGGCATCGCGGCCGAGGCTGCGGCCGAGGAAGCCGCGCGCCATGTCCATTCCGGGACCGAACAGCGAGTACCAGATCACCGGAACGGCAAAGAGCGCGACGCCTGTGGCGCGCACCAGCGCCAGCGCCGCGCCGGCCCTGCCCGCAACGCAGCGAGCGCCGGGAAACAGCGTCGGATCGCTCTGCGCGCGAAACGCGCAGGACGCCCCGAGCATGCCGGCCCAGACCATCGCGCGGCGCGCGAGTTCCTCGGTCCAGACCGGCGGAGCGTCGAGGACGTAGCGGGCGATGACCTGCCATGATGCCGACAGGACCATGACCGACACCGCCAGGACCGCCCCCCACAGGGCGATCCTGTTCAGCGCGGCCGAAAGCCGGTCGAGCATATGCGCTAGCGCCCGCATCTTGCTCACATGCCCTTCGCGGCTTCCCAACCGGCGATCTGCTCTTGCGTCAGCAGGTCGCTGTTGTAGGCGGGCGCTGACGCGGCGCGGAACGCGTCGCGGGCGGCTTGGTCGAGCTTCTCGATCGCGACGCCAGCGGCTTCCAGCTTGCCGAACACCGCGTCCTGCGTGGCGAGCCATGCGCGGTTCGCCTTGTTCGCTTCCCCGACTGCCGCATCGACGGTCGCGCGGTCCTCGGCGCTCAGGCCCTGGTACCAGCTTTCCGAGACGATCGTGATGCGCAGCGAAGGCGAGATCGCGGCGTCGGTGAAGAACTTGATGAAGTCCGTGTGGCCGAACAGCAGCGGCACGAAGGCCGGGTTGAGGTAGCCGTCGGCGACGCCGGTCTGCAGAGCGTTCGGCACTTCGGCCCAGGAGACGATTGTTCCCGACGCGCCCCATGCCTTGAACAGCTCGATCTGGCTCTCGTCGAGCGCGCGCATGCGCAGGCCGGCCATGTCGGCGACCGACTTGACCGGTTTCTTGGTATTGAAGATGCCGGTCGCCTGGCCGACCGTGTTGACCCCGATCACGCGTACGCCGGCAGGCGTGGTGGCGGCGTTGATCTTTTCGAGCATTCCGCCCTCGTAGAGCGCATGGTCGACCTCTTCCTGGGACGCGAAGAAGTAGGGCAGGCGCAGGCCGAAGATCAGCTTGTCGATCGAGCCGACAATGTTGAGCGGCGACATCGAGACTTCGAGCAGCCCCTGGCTGACCTGGTCGAACAGTTCCTCGTCGCCGCCAAGTGCGCCGCGCTGGAATTCCTCGGCCTTGACGCCGTGGTCGTTCAGGTAGGTCGAGAAGGTGTGCGCCCACACATAGCTGCCTGAGCCTTCCATGTCCGGCGGGCTGTCGAGCGCGATCTTCACCTGCGCGGAGGCCGCGCCGGCGATCGATACGGCGGCGGCGAGAACCGCGCCGAAAAGCAGTCTGGTCGTTGTTTTCATGTGACTTCTCCCTTGTTGTGGTATGAATTCGAAGGTCGCCTGATCACCCGCCGGCAAAGCCCAGCATGTGCGGCAACGCCAGGCTGATCTCCGGCACGGCGACAAGCAGAGCCAGGACCACGACCTGCACCAGCACGAACGGAATGACGGCGCGCGCCAGTTTCCAGTAATTGACGCCGGTGACGGTAGAGACCACCAGCAGGCAGCCGCCCATCGGCGGCGACACCAGGCCGATGCAGAGATTGAAGCATAGCACGATGCCGAGATGTACCGGATCTGCGCCCTGCGCGAGCGCGACCGGCGCCAGCAGCGGCACCAGAAGTGCCAGCGCCACCGGGATGTCGAGCACCATGCCTGCGAGCAGGAAGATCAGGTTCATAACCAGCATGTACTCGATCGGCCCGAGCCCGAGCACGATGACTGCCTGCGAGATCGCCTCGGGAATCCGCTCCAGCGCGCCGAGATGGCCGAGCGCCGAGACTGCGCAAATGATGATGAAGATCGAGCCCGACAGCATCGCGGTGCGCCGAAGCCCTTCCAGCACCGCGCCGGCCGTCAGCCCCTCGTAGAACCATCCGGCGCCAAGCGCCGTGACGACCGCCACCGCGGCCGCCTCGGTCGGCGTCATCCAGCCGAACACGATGCCGCCGAGAATGATCGCGGGCAGCGCCAGCGCCGGCAGCGAACGCAGCAGCGTCGGCAGGAAGGGCGGCATGTCGCCGCGCTCCACCCGGGGGTGGCCCTGCCGCCATGCAAAGAACGCGTTGACCAGGATCAACGCCCCGGCGAGGACCAGACCCGGCACAATGCCCGCCAGGAACAATGCCGTCACCGACGTGCCCATCAGCGCGCCGTAGAAAATCAGGATGATCGAAGGCGGCACGATCGGACCGATGATCGAGGAAGCGGCTGTCACGGCGCTCGCATAGGTGAGCGTGTAGCCGCGCTTCCGCATCTCCGGGACGAGCGTGTTCGACAGCGCCGCCGCGTCGGCCACCGCCGAGCCGGATATCCCGGCGAAGAATACGCTGGTCAGGATGTTCACATGCCCCAGCCCGCCGCGCAGCCGCCCGACAAGCGCCATCGACAGCCTGATCAGCGCGCTCGTGATGCCGCCCCGGTTCATCAGCTCTCCCGCGAGGATGAACAGCGGCATCGCCATCAGCGCGAAGACGTCGATTTTCGAGAATATCTGCTGCGGCAGGATCGCCAGGTATCGGCCGTTGTCGGTGGCGATGAAGGCCAGCACTGTCGCGCCGCCGATCACGTAGGCGATCGCCAGGCCCGACGCCAGGAGCAGGATCGCGACGAGCGGAACGAACGCGATCATGCCGCCATCTCCATGCGCCGCCGCGAAAGGGCATACTCGCTGACGCCCTCGTCCCGCACATCGCCTGGGATCGGCATGCCAAGGACAAGCGCCGCCGCGGTGCGCGCCAGCGCCGGCGCCGACTGGATGCCGTAGCCGCCCTGCCCCGCGAGCCAGAAGAAGCCGGGTGCGTCGGGATCGAACCCGGCGACGGGTGAGCGGTCGGGCAGGAAACTGCGCAGGCCAGCCCATTTGTGGTCGACATGACGCACCGCCAGGTCGAATGCCGTCTCGATCCGGTCGATGCAGATCGCCACGTCCAGTTCTTCAGGTTGCGCGTCGCAGGGCGCGGACGGGGTTTCGTCGGCCGGCGAGACCAGGAACTTGCCGGCATCCGGTTTCAGGTAGAATTCCTCGTCGGCGTCGACCACCATCGGCCAAGCGTCGGGAGACACGCCGTCCGGCGGCGAAACCAGAAGCGCGGTGCGCCGCATCGGCGTCAAGCCGACCGGCGCGACGCCGGCGATCAGGGCGATCTCGTCCGCCCATGCGCCGGACGCATTGACGACGACCGGCGCCCGGAGCCGTCCCTGCCCGGTTTCCACCGACCAGCCGCGTCCATCGCGCGCCATCGCCAGCACCTGCGCGCCGGTGCGCAGTTCCCCGCCGCGAGCGCGTAAGGTTTTCAGATAATGCTGATGCAGCGCGTCGACATCAATATCCGCTGCGTCGGGATCCAGCAGCGCCTGCGCCGCGTAGCCGGGCCGGAGCAACGGCAAAAGGCCCCGCGCCGTCGCGCCGTCGAGCGGCTTCACCGCGCCCTTGAGCTCGTCGCGCAGCGCCGCGACGCTCTCGGCCTGGTCTTCCCGCGCCACGAACAGCACGCCACGCCGGTTCAGCAAGGGATGACTGACGAACTCGCTGTCGGGCGCGACGAAGAATCCTCGCGACGCCCGTGTCAGCGCCCGGATGACCGGAGGCCCGTAGGTGGGAGTAAATATCGCCGCCGACCGGCCGGTGGTGTGGTAGCCGGGACGGGACTCTCGCTCCAGCAGCAGGACGCGAGCGTCGGCGGCCAGTTCGGCGGCGGCCGAGGCGCCGGCAATGCCCGCCCCGATCACGATGACATCGAATTCGCCGCCAGTCGTTTTCATAACGCTTCCCTTGCGGATGGCCGCAAAAAGCGTAGCATTCATTTTCCAATCGGAAAAGCGGAATTTTCCTATTGGAAAATTTGTTGGCGGAACGCTTCGCCGAGACTACACTGTCTTCATGACGAAACCTGAAAATCCGGACAACCAGCGCCTCGAGTTCGGCAGGCGCATCCGCCAGCTCCGACGCGACAAGGGCTGGACGCTCGCGGAGCTGGCGCAGCGCGCGGGCCTTGCGCTATCCACGATTTCCAAGGCCGAGCGCGGCATCATCGCCCTTACCTATGACCGTCTCGCCCTGTTGGCGAAAGGCCTCGAGGTGGACATGGCGGCCTTCTTCAGCGCCGAGGGAAAGAGCTTCACGCCGGGCAGTTTCGCGGTCGCCCGCAAGGGTGATTTCCGCCGCCAGGAAACCCGCAACTATGTCTACGAGATGCTGTTCCCGGAACTCTGGCACAAGTCCATGAGCCCGATGATGGGGACGCTGAAGGCCCGCGATGTGATGGATTTCGAGGAATTCGTCCGCCATCCCGGCCAAGAATTCCTCGTCGTGATGGAAGGCTCCGTCACCGTCCATGTCGAGGGCCGCGAGCCGGTGACGCTGAGCCAGGGCGATAGCATCTATTTCGACAGCGCGATCGGCCACCTGTACTCGTCGGACGGCGAGAAGGATGCCCGCATCCTTGTCGTCTGCACGGCAAATTGACGGCGGGACCTACGCGTCCGTGGTCGGACGCACCCGCGCGGCTGTCTTGTTGGCGAAGGCCTCCAGCCGGCCGCGCGAGGCGGGCTGCGTGTTGACGATCCCCGCAACCACCGATTCCGCGTAGGACGCATCGAGCGCCGACATGTTCTGCATGTGCGAGATGGCAGAGCAGATCGCGAAATTCGACAAAGGCGGGTTCTCCGCAGCGGCACGCGCCAGTTCCATCGCCTTGTCCTCGCTGCTGCCCTCGACGAGGTACTGGCAGAGACCGACATCGACAGCCTCGCGGCCCTGGTAAACCCGTCCGGTCAGCATCATGTCGATCATCCGCGCCTTGCCGACGAGATCGGCGACCCGGATCGTCGCGCCTCCGCCGGTGAACAGTCCGCGCTGGCCCTCCGGCAGCGCGAAGTAGGTTGACCGGTCCGCCACCCGGATATGCACCGAAGAAGCGAGTTCAAGCCCGCCGCCGACGACCGCGCCCTTGAGCGCCGCGATCACGGGCACGCCGGAATACTCGATCTTGTTGAACGCCTCGTGCCAGCGCAGGCAGACATGCATGAAGTCTTCCGGCCTGCGGTCCTCCTCGAAATGCTCGATCAGGTCCAGCCCGGCGCAGAAATGATCGCCCGCCGCCTTCAGCACCACCGCGCCGATGC
>JBAQHA010000306.1:0-1759 GCA_049288075.1 Oricola sp. | reverse complement strand
TGCAACGAGGGCACGCTGCGCGACTGGGTCCGCCACGCCAAGTTCAACGTCACCCAGGGCAAGAACTTCGACGGCTCCGGCGCCATGGGGCCGTGGCTGGTGCCGTTCCGCGATCCCGCGCAGATCGTCGACGTCCGCCTGACTACCCGCGTCAACGGCGAGACCCGCCAGGACGACCGCACCGGCCGCATGATCTTCCCCGTCGCGCGCCAGATCGCCTATATCTCCACCTTCACGACGCTGGTGCCCGGCGACATCATCGTCACCGGCACGCCGACCGGCGCCGGCGCGCGCTTCGATCCGCCGCGCTTCCTGAAGCCCGGCGACGTGATCGAGGTCGAGGCGGAAGGGATCGGCATTCTGCGCAACGGCGTGGTGGACGAGGCATGACCCTTTCGAAGGACGAAATCGAACAGGCGGCCAGGGACCTCTTCGACGCCGATGCAAAGGGCCGCCAGATCGGCCTCCTGACCATTCGCCATCCGGAAATGACCATGGCCGACGCCTACGCCGTCCAGGCGGCGCTCATCCGCCGCAAGCTCGATGCCGGCCGCGCCGTGATCGGCTGGAAGATCGGCCTGACCTCGAAAGCGATGCAATACGCCCTGAACATCGACATCCCCGACAGCGGCGTCCTCCTGGACGACATGTTGTTCGAGGACGGCGCGACCATTCCCGCCGGCCGCTTCATCCAGCCGCGCATCGAGGCCGAGATCGCCTTCGTCATGAAGGCGCGGCTTGCCGGCGCGCAGGTTACCCGCGACGATGTCATCGCCGCGACGGATTACGTCGCCCCGTCGCTCGAAATTCTCGACACCCGCATCCTGCGCGCCGATCCGGTCACCAGGCAGGCCCGCAGGATCGGCGACACCATCTCCGACAACGCCGCCAATGCCGGCATCGTCCTGGGCAGGCAGAAACATGCCGTCGACGCATTCGACCTGCGCTGGGCCGGCGCGATTGTCTCGCGCGACGATGAGGTGGAGGAAACCGGCCTCGGCGCCGGCGTGCTGAACGATCCCGCCACCGGCATCGTCTGGCTGGCCCGCCGCATGGCCGAATACGGCCAGCGGATCGAGGCTGGACAGGTGATCCTGTCGGGGTCTTTCATTCGCCCGGTCGAATGCCCGCCAGGCAGTCGCATCCACGCCGATTTCGGCCCGTTCGGGTCGGTTCACTGCAATTTCGCCTGAGGAGCCAGCCATGCCCGCGCCGAAAAACGAATTTAAGGCCGCGCTTGCCCGCGGCGAACGCCAGATCGGCTGCTGGGTCGGCCTCGCCGACGCCTATGCCGCCGAGATCATGGGTACGACCGGTTTCGACTGGCTGCTGATCGACGGCGAGCACGCGCCGAACGATGTCCGCTCCATCATGCGCCAGTTGCAGGCGCTTGAAGCCTCGCCGTCTCACGCGGTGGTTCGCCTGCCGATCGGCGAAACCCGGATCGTCAAGCAGATCCTCGATGTTGGGGCGCAGACCCTGCTGATCCCGATGGTCGAGTCGGGCGAACAGGCGGCGGAACTTGTCAGGGCCGCGCAATATCCGCCCAGGGGCGTGCGCGGCGTCGGCGCGGCGCTGGCGCGCGCATCGAAATTCTCCGCCATTCCCGATTACCTGGCCACCGCCGACAGTGAAATCTGCCTCCTTCTGCAGGTCGAGAACCGCGCCGGCATGGCGGCGCTCGATGACATTCTCGCCGTCGAAGGCGTCGACGGCATCTTCATCGGCCCGTCCGACCTTGCCGCCGACATGGGCTATA